>NZ_JACARP010000020.1:0-64880 GCF_013386595.1 Brevundimonas sp. P7753
GCGGCGGGGGAGGTGGGCTGTTCGGTCACAGGGGGACTGCCTTGAGGGCGGGGATACAGGGCCTCACATAGACGTTCAGGACTTCTTCGCCACCCCTGACGACGCCCGGACCCGATGAACCACCTTAAGACCTTCGCCCTGCTGGCCGTGATGACCGCCCTGTTCATGGGGATCGGCTATCTGATCGGCGGCGCGACGGGCATGGTCGTCGCCTTGGTTGTGGCGGGTGCGATGAACCTGTTCAGCTACTGGAACGCCGACAAGATCGTGCTGAAGATGTACCGGGCCCAGGTGGTGGACGAGACCCACCCCAACGCCGTGGTCCGGGCCTATGTCGCCGACGTGAAGCAGATGGCGACCGATGCGGGCCTGCCCCTGCCGACCATCACCATCATCCCCAACGACCAGCCCAACGCCTTCGCCACCGGCCGCAATCCTCAGAACGCCGCCGTGGCCGCCACCAGCGGCCTGCTGGACATGCTGACGCGCGAAGAGGTGCGCGGCGTGATGGCGCACGAACTGGCCCATGTGAAGAACCGCGACACCCTGACCATGACGGTGACGGCGACGGTGGCCGGGGCCATCGCCATGCTGGCCAACTTCGCCTTCTTCTTTGGCGGCGGCGACGACCGCGAACGGCCGGGCGGCATGATCGGAACCATCGCCCTGATGCTCTTGGCGCCCATGGCGGCGGGCCTGGTGCAGATGGCCATCAGCCGGTCGCGCGAATACGAAGCCGACCGCGTCGGGGCCGAGATCGCCAATGATCCCCACGCCCTGGCCTCGGCCCTGCAGAAGATCGAAGCCTATGCCCGGGGGGCGATGAACGCGCCCGCCGAGCGCAATCCGGCCACGGCCCATATGTTCATCATCAATCCGCTGAACGGCAAGGGCGCCGACAGCCTGTTCTCGACCCATCCGGCGACCGGAAACCGCGTCCGCGCCCTGATGGATCTGGGGACCAAGATGGGCATGAACCGACGCCCGGCGCCGGCGTCCGTCGCGTCCGCCCAGCGTGTGGGCGCGCCTCGCACCAGCGTGCCGACCACGCCTTCGACGCCGAGCGCATCGCGCGGTCCCTGGGGCTGACCTCCGGCGGATCGCCTTTGCGTGCGCGGCCTTAAGAGGTTAGAGCGCGCGCCATGACCGACAAGTCCGACCCCGCCGATCTGCCCGCCTTCGACAGCGACCGCCCCGAGTGGGCACAGGCCCACGGCCCTCTGCGCTCATTCGGGCGCATCAAGTCGCGGCCGATCAAGGCGCGTCAGGCGGCCCTGTTCGACACCCTGATGCCGCAGATCGCCGTGCCGGACCCGACCAAGGGGCCGATCGACCCTGCGGCCCTGATGCCGGAAGCGAAACAAGTCTGGCTGGAGATCGGCTTCGGCGGGGGCGAGCATCTGGCGGCGCAGGCGACGCGCTGTCCCGAGGCCCTGATGATCGGCTGCGAGCCTTTCCTGAACGGCGTGGCCTCGGCCCTGCGCCATGTGGAGGAGGGCGGTCTGAAGAACGTTCGCCTGCACGCCGACGACGCCCGCGCCGTGATGACGGCCCTGCCGGACGCCTCGCTGGACCGGGTGATGATCCTGTTCCCCGATCCCTGGCACAAGGTGCGCCACAATAAGCGCCGCTTCCTTCAGGACGAAACGGCGGTCGAGATCGCCCGCCTGCTGAAGCCCGGCGGTCGGGTGCGCTTCGTCACCGACTGGCTGGACTATGCCGAATGGGCGCTGGAGCGGCTGGCGCGCACGCCGGGCCTGACGCGGCTGGAGACGCCCGGCGAGGACTGGTTCGCGGTTCCCGCCGACCACGTCGTCACCCGCTATGAGGAAAAGAAGCTGGGCGACACCGCGCCGATCTTTCTTGAGTTCGAGCGCCGAGCCTAGCCATATGTTGCGGATCTGATCCGAGGAGCCGAGCATGACCTTCAGCCTCTATGACGCCTCCGCGCCCATGTTCGTGCGCGGCCTCAACGTCCTGGTCGGGCTGATCGACAAGGCCGCCGCCTCGGGCCTGGACGAAGAAGGCCTGATGCAGGGGCGTCTGGCGCCCGACATGCTGCCTTTCGTGTCGCAGGTGCGGATCGCCACCGACCTGGCCAAGGGCGCCGTGGCACGGCTGGCCGAGGTGGAGCCTATGGTTCTGGCCGACGATGAAACGACCCTGGCCCAGCTGAGGGCGCGGATCATGCGCACCATCGCCTATGTCGAGAGCGTGGGGCCGGAACAGTTCGCGGGCGCCGAGACCCGTGCGGTGCAGCTGAAATTTCCGGGCATGGAGCTGGATTTCGAAGGCGCCGGCTATCTGACCAGCTTCGCCCTGCCGAACTTCTACTTCCACGTGACGACGGTCTACGCCCTGCTGCGTCACGCCGGGGTGGCGCTGGGCAAGCGCGACTACATGGGCCAGCTGGCGCTGGCCTGACGTCCCGTCGTTACGTGTAATTACGCTCAGGGATACCCCGCAGGTTTCACTTCGCCTGACGTTTACCCGTATCAAGGATTTTCCCTTCGAGTTTCTCGAGGGGCGGGCAAAATGCGGATGATGATGATCGGCGGCGGTTCAGACCGGCGGCCGACGCCGACGATGGCGCCTTACGCTTCGGATCACGCACCGCTGAGCCCCTGTGGGGCTGCTGAGCGGCTGATGCCCGCCATCGGCGCCCGCTGATCCCTTCAATCTCTGAAAACCTTATTTCGCGTCGGCCTTCGTCGGCGTGCGTCGCACTGCAGTAAACAGGACCTCCCCCGGTGAACTTGGACAACGTAAGAATTTCCCGCAAGCTGGCGGGGGCCTTCGCCCTGATCGTGGCGGTGATCGTCGCGCTGGGCGTGGTGGTCTTCATGCAGGTTCGCGAGCTGGAGGCGGCCAAGGAGACGGTGGCCCTGGCCGAGACGGTCACGGCCAAGACCAGCCAGCTGAAGCGGGCGGTGGACCAGCAGGAGAGCGCCGTTCTGGCCTATATCCTGACCGGAAAACCGGATCACCTGGAGCGGATCGAGCGGCACAAGGCCGGCTTCCGCACGGGCATCGAGGAAATGACGGCGCTGACGGCCCACATTCCCGGCGCCGATGAGCGCATAGTGGCCCTGACCGAGGCGGTCGGCGCCTATCAGGCCGCGGTTATTGATCCCGAGGTGCGTCTGGCCAGCCGTCCGGAAACCCGCGCCGAAGCCCTGGCTCTGACGGAAAGCGAGATTCCGGCGCAGATGATGGAGCCGGTCGACGCCGCCTTCGACACGATCATCCAGGCTCAGGCCAGCCGCAAGGCCGCCGCCGTCGAAGATCAAAGCGCCGCCTTCGCCACCACCAAGATCGCTCTGGGCGTCGGCGTGACCGTGGCCCTGGTTCTGTCGATCCTGTTCGGTCTGGGGCTGGCCAAGATGATCGCTGCGCCGATCGCGGCCATGACGGCGGCCATGCGTCGCCTGGCCGGCGGCGACAAGACCATCGTCGTCCCCGCCGTGGGTCGCAAGGACGAGGTCGGCGAGATGGCCGACGCCCTGCTGGCCTTCAAGGACGCCGCCATCGCCAACGAGCGTCTGGAAGTCGAAGCCGCCGCCGCGCGTCAGGCCGCTGACGAAGAACGCGCTCGCGCAGAGGCCGAAAAGGCCCGTATCGCCGAGGAAGACCACGTCGCCGTCACCGCCCTGGGCCAGGGTCTGCAGGCCATGGCCAGCGGCGACCTGACCCACCGCATGACCGCCCAGGTCGCGGCCCGTTCGGAACAGTTGAAGACCGACTTCAACACCGCCATCGCCCAGCTGGAGCAGGCCGTGGCCGTGGTGGTCGACAATGTCGCCGCCATCCGCTCGGGCGCCGGCGAGATCAGCCAGGCGTCTGACGATCTGTCGCGCCGCACCGAGCAGCAGGCGGCTTCGCTGGAAGAAACCGCCGCCGCTCTGGATCAGATCACCGCCACGGTGAACAAGACCGCCGACGGCGCTCGTCAGGCCTCCAGCGTGGTGCAATCCGCGCGCGGTGACGCTGAGACCAGCGGCAAGGTCGTGCACGACGCCGTCCAGGCCATGACCGCCATCGAACGGTCCTCGACCGAGATCGGCAACATCATCGGCGTCATCGACGAGATCGCCTTCCAGACCAACCTCCTGGCCCTGAACGCCGGCGTCGAAGCCGCGCGTGCGGGCGACGCGGGTCGCGGCTTCGCCGTGGTCGCCTCGGAAGTGCGGGCCCTGGCCCAGCGTTCGGCCGAAGCGGCGAAGGAGATCAAGACCCTGATCTCGGCCTCGGGCCAGCAGGTCGGGCAGGGCGTGGCCCTGGTCGGTCAGACGGGCGAGGCGCTGCAACGCATCGTCAGCCGCGTGGCCGAAATCGACGGCCTGGTCTCGGAAATCTCGGCCTCGGCCCAGGAGCAGGCCACCGGCCTGCAACAGGTCAACACCGCCGTGAACCAGATGGATCAGGTGACGCAGCAGAACGCGGCGATGGTCGAGGAATCGACTGCGGCCAGCCATTCCCTCTCGCAGGAGGCCGACGCCCTGGCCGCCTCGGTCGCCCGTTTCCGCACCGGCCATGCCTCGGCCTCGGCCCCGGTCGCCGCGCGCAAGCCGGCCCTGGCCTCGGCTCAGGTTCGCACGCCGCAGCCGGTGGCCCAGACGGTCGCCGCCCTGCGCCACACCGGCGGCGCCGCGCGCAAGCCGGCCCTGGCGGTGGTCACGGACGGCTGGGAGGAGTTCTGAATCGAGTCTGACGACGGCGGGGGCTGACACGGCCCCCGCTTTCGCCTATATGACCGCTCACATCGTTAGACCGGCGTCCAACGGCGTCGTTTCAAGCGGCGGCCCGGACGGACCGCCGCTTTTGTTTTGGACCCATCCGGCGCCTGCGTGGCGGCCGGATAAAGAGTGAAGCCTTTGCGCGCAAAGACTGCTGAAGACCGCGCCTTGCTGGAGATGATCGACCCGGTGGCTGAAAGCCTGGGGTTGGCTGTCGTGCGCGTGCGCCTGATGGGCGGCACGCTGCGTCGTCGCCTGCAGATCATGGCCGAGCGCGTCGTCGACAACGACATCTCGGTCGAGGAATGCGCCCGCCTGTCGCGTGCGGTGTCGGAAGTGTTCGACGCCGCCGACCCGATCTCGGGCGAGTACCTGCTGGAGGTTTCGTCGCCCGGCGTCGACCGGCCGCTGACCCGCCTGCTGGACTTCCAGCTGTTCGAAGGTTTCGAGGCGCGCCTGGAGACCGACCGCATGGTCGAGGGCCGCAAGCGCTTCAAGGGCGTGCTGGCCGGCGTCGAGGGCGACAACGTCGCCATCGATCTGGACGGCGAGGAAGACACCGCCCTGATCCCCTTCGAGTGGGTGTCGGACGCCAAGCTGATCCTGACCGACGAGCTGCTGAAGCGGGGCGCGGCTCTGCGCGCGGCGCGCGGCGAACCCGAAGACGACGGCCTGCCGGAAGGCGAAGCCGACACTGAAGACACGACCAACATCACGACCTCGACCAAGGACAAAGCCTGATGGCCGTCACCGGTATTTCCGCCAACCGTCTCGAACTCCTCTCGATCGCCGACGCTGTCGCGCGTGAAAAGAACATCGACAAGGAAGTCGTCATCGAGGCGATCGAGGAGGCGATCCAGAAGGGCGCCAAGTCGCGCTATGGCGCTCATCACGACATCCGCGCCAAGATCGACCACAAGACCGGCGAGCTGTCGCTGACCCGCCACGTCACCATCGTGCCGGACGACTGGCAGCCGGAAGACGAGCTGGAAGAGTTCAACGACAGCGCCATGGTGCGCCTGACCGACGCCTCCAAGCGCGACCCGGAAGCCGTGGTCGGCAAGGAATACGTCGAGACCCTGCCGCCGTTCGAGTTCGGTCGCGTCCAGACGCAGATGGCTCGCCAGGTCGTGACCGGCAAGGTCCGTGAGGCCGAGCGCGCCAACCAGTACGAAGAGTTCAAGGATCGCGTCGGCGAGATCGTCAACGGCACGGTCAAGCGCGTCGAATACGGCAACACCATCGTCGACCTGGGCCGTGGCGAAGGCATCATGCGCCGCGACCAGTCGATCCCGCGCGAAGTGTTCAACGTCGGCGACCGCGTCCGCACCTACATCTACGACGTCCGTCCCGAGGCCAAGGGCCCGCAGGTCATGCTGAGCCGCGCCCATCCGGGCTTCATGGCCAAGCTGTTCGCGCAGGAAGTGCCGGAAGTCTATGACGGCGTGATCGAGATCCGCGCCGCCGCCCGCGACGCCGGTTCGCGCGCCAAGATGGCCGTTCTGTCGAACGACAGCTCGATCGACCCCGTCGGCGCCTGCGTCGGCATGCGCGGCAGCCGCGTTCAGGCGGTCGTCGCCGAACTGCAGGGCGAGAAGATCGACATCATCCAGTGGAATGACGACGAGCCCACCTTCATCGTCAACGCCCTGGCCCCGGCTGAAGTGGCCAAGGTGGTCATGGACGAAGACGCCGACCGCGTCGAAGTCGTGGTGCCGGACGAGCAGCTGTCGCTGGCCATCGGCCGTCGCGGCCAGAACGTCCGTCTGGCCTCGCAGCTGACCGGCTGGCAGATCGACATCATCACCGAGTCGCAGGACTCGGAGCGTCGTCAGAAGGAGTTCGCCGAGCGGACCGCCCTGTTCCAGGAAGCCCTGGACGTCGATGAGACCATCGCGCAACTGCTGGTCACCGAAGGCTTCGCCACGGTCGAAGATCTGGCCTTCGTCGAAGCCTATGAAGTCGCCGAGATCGAAGGCTTCGACGAGGACACCGCCGAAGAACTGCAGACCCGCGCCCGTGAGTTCCTGGACCGCAAGGCCGCCGAACTGGACGCCAAGCGCGTAGCCCTGGGCGTCGAGGACGGCGTCCTGGCTGTTCCGGGCGTCACCGGCGCCATCGCAGTCGCCCTGGGCGAAGGCGGCGTGAAGACGGTCGAGGACCTGGCCGACCTGGCCACCGACGAAATCCGCGGCGGCTATGAGGTCAAGAACGGCGAGCGGGTGAAACTGCCGGGCGTTCTGGAAAGCTTCAACCTGTCGCAACAGGACGCCGAGCTGCTGATCCTGCAGGCCCGCGTGGCCGCCGGCTGGATCGACGCCTCGGAGCTGCCGCAGGTCGAAGAGCCCGAGTATGAGGAAGAAATCTTCGCCGAAGCCGGTGAAGAGGCCGCCGAATACGAGGCTGAAGCCGTTGATGTCGATGCGGAGGTCTTCGCCGAAGACCTCGAGCCGACCCAAGACGCGTGATGGGAGCCGCAGCTGTCCATGACTTCGAACGAGGCGCTGATCGATAGAGACCGTCAGGACCTGGTGACCCGCCAGGTTCTCGATGAATCTCGCCTGATCCGCTTCGTGCCGGCGCCGGACGGCTCGGTGGCTCCTGATCTCGGACGAAAACTGCCCGGCCGCGGCCTCTGGGTCGCCGCCGACCGCGCCTCGATCGAGACGGCGGTGAAGAAGAACCTGTTCGCCCGCTCGGCCAAGGCGCCGTTGAAACCGGCGGCGGACCTGGCCGATCTGGTCGAGAAGCTGCTGGTTCGGCGCTGTCTCGACCAGCTGGGTCTTGCCCGGCGCGAAGGCGTGCTTATCTCTGGCTTTGAAAAGAGCGCCGCAGCCATTCGTGGCGGGCGAGCGGCTTGGGTCATCGAGGCGGCGGACGGGTCCGCCGACGGTCGAGGCAAGCTTCTGGCCCTGGCGAAACACCCGTCCCCGGCGCCCAAAATCTGCGGCGCTTTCAGCGCGGACGATTTGAGTTTGGCCCTTGGGCTGGAAAATGCGATACACGCCATCCTGCTGAAAGGCGGGCGAGCCGATCGCTGGACCATTGAGGTCGAGCGACTGGCGGGATTTCGGCCTCTGCGTCCAGAGAGCTGGCGCCGGGATGGCCCCGGCGACGGCGCCGAGGACGACCGGGGCGAGACCCCGGAACGAGAGCCTGAGGCTTTTGGCGGACGAGGCCCTGTTTCCTGACCAGGAAGCGGGACCACGCCCGGCTATGGGTGTTTGACGAGACGATGGCGGAATTCTCCGCCCCGAGTAAAGCGACCGGATGAGCGACGAAAACGACAAGACCGAAGACGGCAAGACCCCTGCGAACGCGCCTTCTCAAACGGGGCCGCGCGCTCCGCTGAGCCTGAAGCCGCGCGCCGCGGGATCGGTCTCGACCGGCACCGTGAAGCAGAGCTTCAGCCACGGCCGATCCAAGACCGTGGTCGTCGAGACGAAGCGCCGCGCCGGCGCGGTCCCCGGACATCAGCGTCCGCAGGGCTTCGATGTTTCGCGTCCGCGCGCCGATCAGGGCGGCTCCAACGCACCCCGTTCCAACGCCCCCCGCGGCGGTCCCGCCGGCGGCGCGCTGTCGGTCGAGGAACAGGAGGCGCGTCGCCGCGCCATCGCCCTGGCCACCCAGGCGCAGGCTGAGCGCGCTCGCGCCGCCGACGCCGAGAAGATCGCCCGCGAAGCCGCCCAGCGCGATCAGGCCGCCGCCGCCGACAAGGCCGCTGCAGCCGCTCGCGCCGAAGCCGCAGCCGCCCAGGCCGCTGCTGACGCCGCCCGCGCCGAAGCCGCCAAGCTGACGGCCGCTGCGCCCTCAGCCGCCCCGGCCAAGCCCGCCGCCCCGAAGGTCGAGCTGCCCAAGGTCGAACTGCCCAAGCCGCTCGTGCCTGCGCCGACCCCGGTCGCCGCTGCGCCGACGCCGGCGCCCGCGCCGCGTCCGGCTCCGCCCGCGCGTCCCGTGGTCAACTTCGGCCAGCGCGCGCCCAAGATCCCGACCGGCCGTGCGCCGATCGAGCGTCCCGCCTTCGGCGGCCGCTCGGCCCGCGAACAGGCCATGGGCGAAGGCGACCGTCCCGCGTCCGACCGGCCCCAGGTTTCGGACCGTCCGCAAGGCGCTCGCCCGCAAGGTGATCGTCCGCAGGGCGCCCGTCCGGCCGCCAGCCAGACCGTCCGCTATTCGGCCCTGAACCCGAAACCGGCTCCCGGCGCCGCTCGTCCGGGCGCCGCCCGCGCCGGCCCCGGCGGCCGTCCGACGCCGAACGCCCCGCCGGCCACGCCCGACGTGGCGCGCCCGAGCCGCGCCCCCGGCGTCGGCTTCGGTCGTCCGATCCGTCCCGAGGACGATCGCGACAAGCGTTTCTCGGACGCCGGCAAGGCCGTGTCGCGCACGCGCGGCGAACCCAAGCGCCGTGAAGGCCGCCTGACCATCCAGTCGGTCGCCGGGGACGGCGACACCGCCGAGCGGATGCGCTCGCTGGCCTCGGTCCGCCGGGCGCGCGAACGCGAGAAGGAAAAGCGCAAGGGCGGGTCCACGGACGAGCCGCGTACGGCGCGTGAAGTGGTCATCCCCGACGTCATCACCGTGCAGGAGCTGTCCAACCGGATGGCCGTCCGCGGCGTCGACATCATCAAGTTCCTGATGCGTCAGGGTCTGATGATGAAGATCAACGACGTGATCGACTCCGACACCGCCGAACTGGTGGCCGAAGAGTTCGGCATGACCGTCAAGCGCGTGTCGGAATCCGACGTCGAAACCGGCTTCCTGGCCGAGGCCGACGACGAGGAAGCCACCACGCCGCGTCCGCCGGTCGTGGCCATCATGGGCCACGTCGACCACGGCAAGACCTCGCTGCTCGACGCCCTGCGCACCACGGATGTGGCGGGCGGCGAAGCCGGCGGCATCACCCAGCACATCGGCGCCTATCAGGTGCGTCTGGAAAGCGGCCAGCGCGTCACCTTCCTGGACACCCCGGGCCACGCCGCCTTCTCGGCGATGCGGGCGCGCGGCGCCAATGTCACCGACATCGTGGTTCTGGTCGTGGCCGCCGACGACGGCGTCATGCCGCAGACGATCGAGGCCATCCAGCACGCCAAGGCGGCCGGCGCGCCCCTGATCGTGGCGGTCAACAAGATCGACAAGCCGGACGCGAACTCGCTGAAGGTGGTCAACGAACTGCTGCAGTACGAAGTCATCGCCGAAAGCCTGGGCGGCGACACGCAGATCATCGAGGTGTCGGCCAAGAACCGCACCAACCTCGACGGCCTGCTGGAAGCCATCCTGGTCCAGGCCGAGGTCATGGACCTGCGGGCCAACCCGGACCGTTCGGCCGAAGGCGTGGTCATCGAGGCCAAGCTGGACAAGGGCCGCGGCCCGGTCGCCACCGTCCTGGTCAAGCGCGGCACGCTGAAGCGCGGCGACATCGTCGTGGCCGGCTCCGCCTGGGGCAAGGCGCGCGCCCTGCTGGACGAACGCAATGCTCAACTGACCGAAGCCGGTCCCTCCGTTCCGGTCGAGATTCTCGGCCTGTCGGAAGCGCCGTCGCCGGGCGATGTCTTCGCTGTCGTCGAAAGCGAAGCCCGCGCTCGCGAACTGACCGAATATCGCGAGCGTGCGCGCCGCGAGAAGAATCAGGTTTCGGGTGGTTCGGCCTCGCTGGTCGACATGATGCAGAAGCTGCAGTCCAAGAAGGTCAACGAACTGCCGGTCCTCATCAAGGCCGACGTTCAGGGCTCGGCTGAGGCCATCGTCGGTTCGCTGGATAAGATGGGCAACGACGAGGTCCGTGCGCGCACCATCTATTCGGGCGCCGGCGGCATCACCGAGAGCGACGTCAACCTGGCCAAGTCGGCCGGGGCGCCGATCCTCGGCTTCAACGTTCGTGCGTCGAAGCAGGCGCGTGATCTGGCCGACCGTGAAGGCGTCGAGATCCGCTACTACTCGATCATCTACGACCTGCTGGACGACATTAAGGGCGTGCTCTCGGGCATGCTGGCGCCGCTCCAGCGCGAAACCTTCCTGGGCAACGCCAAGGTGCTGCAGGTCTTCGACATCACCAAGGTCGGCAAGATCGCCGGCTGCCGGGTGTCGGAAGGCGTGGTCCGCAAGGGTGCGCGCGTCCGTATCGTCCGCGACGACGTCGTGGTGCTGGAACTGGGCGTCCTCAACACGCTCAAGCGCTTCAAGGACGAGGTCAACGAAGTGCCCTCGGGCCAGGAGTGCGGCATGCAGTTCCAGGGCTTCCAGGACATCAAGGAAGGCGACTACATCGAGTGCTTCACCGTGGAATCGGTTAAGCGCACCCTCGACTAGGACGTCTGAGTTCGCTCAAGGCTTCAGGGCGCGGTCTCGCAAGGGACCGCGCCCTTTGTCTTTGGGCGAAGCCTTATGGAGGCTTCACCTCGGGCCTCGCCGGTTCTAGGGTCGGGCCGTCGCCGGGGGGCGTTCATCAAAGGGTCGCCATGCGCCGCCACATCCTGATCTCGGCTCTAGTCGCCGCCTCCGCCGCGGCGGGCACGGCCGCCGCCGACACCCGCTTTCTGGCCTTTGACGCGCGCGACCGCACGACCCAGGCCCTGACGCGCGGCGTGACCCTGGAGGTCGAGCGCGGCCTGTTCGGCGCCGTGGCGGTGCGCAATCTGTTTTCCAGCACCTCGCGCGGGTCGGCCCGGTTCGAGCGCGGCGGCCCTGACGCGGTGCGTCGCGCCCTGCCGGCGGGGGCCAGCGAGAGCGGCGTCTATGCCATCGTTCAGGAAGGCGACGGACGCGGTCTGGCGCGGGCCCTGTGCCCCGGTGCGGACGAGAGCTGGGTGGTGATCGGTCGGGTCAAGGCCGGGCGTCCCATGACCATGCAGGCCGTGGGCCGGTGGAGCGACGGCCAGTATCGCCACTGCGTGCAGCTGAACTACGACTACCGCGGCGAATGGGCGACGCAGCAGGGCGCCGGTCCGGCCAGGGACGCGCCCCTGGCCTACGGGCCGAACTGAGGACGCCGTGGGGGCGCCGGGCCGGTTCCTGATCGCGGCCCTGATCGGTGCGGTCGCGGCGCTGTGGACCCTGACCCGGCCCGGCGACCCCGCCCTCTATCCGGCCGGGCCGAGCGAGGCGGGCGTGACCGTCTATCTGCTCGACAACGGTTTCCACACCGATCTGGCCGTGCCGCGCGCGGCCCTGGTCGAGGGCGGCGGGCCGCTGGCCGAGGCGACGGCGGGGCTGGCGCCTGGCGACTGGGTCCTGGTCGGCTGGGGCGACGCGACCTTCTATGTCGATCAGAGCCCGATCTCGGCGCGGCTGGTGGACGGCGTCCGCGCCTTTCTCAAGCCGGGCAACGCCTCGGTCGTCATGCTGGACCCGGTGGCGACCCACCCCGCGCGGCGGTTCCGGGCCGAGGACCGACAGGCGCTGACCCTGTCGGCGGCGGGCATGGCGGCCTTGCGAAGGCGGGTCCAGGCCTCGCTCGCGACCGACGCAGCAGGGCGGCCTATGCTGGCGACGGCCCGATCCGGCGACGACGCGCGATTCTTTGAAAGCCGCGAGACCTTCTGGGTCGGTCATCTGTGCAACCACTGGACGGCGGACCTGCTGTCGGCGGCGGGATTGCCGATCCGGCCCTGGCGAGCCCTGACTTCGGGCGAGGTGATGCGCATGGCGGCGCGGGGCCAGATCGATGCGGGCAGGGCGGATGCGGCCAAGCTGGACTTGCAGCTCGTCCGAGACTAGACCCCGGCCCTTCGCTTTTTCAGCCGGCGTCCGATCCCCGGCGAGCGACAAGGGAGGCGCGCCATGAGCCGCAAACAACATACCCGCAACGCCAGCGGCCCTCAGGGTCCGTCACAGCGCCAGCTGCGCGCCGGCGAACTGATCCGCCACGCCCTGGTCGACGTCCTGCGCGAACACGGCATCCACGACGAGGCCCTGGACGGCGTGTCGATCACCGTCACCGAGGTGCGTCTGTCGCCGGACCTGCGTCACGCCATCTGTTTCGTCGAACCCCTGGGCGCCGGGGTCAAGACAGCCGAGACGGCGGGGCAGGAGTCGGTGATCATCAAGGCGCTGAACACTCACGCCAAATTCCTGCGCGGCCAGCTGGGCCGTCTGATCGACATGAAATACACGCCGGACCTGAAGTTCCGCCACGACGAGAGCTTCGAGGCGGCCAGCTATATGGACCGGCTGATGGACGATCCGCGCATCCGCGCCGATCTGGAACGCCCGGAAAGCGACGACGAAGGCCAAGTTTAATGGCGCGCCGCAAGAAGGGCGAGATCGTCAATGGCTGGGTCTGCCTCGACAAGGCCTATGAGATGGGCTCGACCGAGGCGGTGACCAAGGTCCGCCGCCTGTTCGACGCCCAGAAGGCCGGTCACGCCGGGACGCTGGACCCGCTGGCCTCGGGCGTTCTGCCGATTGCCCTGGGCGAGGCGACCAAGACCGTGCCCTTCATGATGGACGCCGAGAAGGTCTATCGCTTCACCATCCACTGGGGCATCTCCACCGACAGCATCGACCGCGAGGGCGAGATCATCGCCCGGTCCGACGTGCGCCCTTCGGTCGAGGCGGTGAAGGCGGCCCTGCCGTCCTTCGTCGGCGAGATCGATCAGGTTCCGCCCCAGTTCTCGGCCATCCGCGTCAACGGCGAGCGCGCCTATGACCTGGCCCGCGACGGGGCCGAGTTCGAGCTGGAAGCCCGCAAGGTCATGATCCACGAGGCGGCGGTGACGGACGCTCCAGACGCCGACCACGTCGAAATCACCATGCGCACGGGCAAGGGCGTCTATGTGCGTTCGCTGGCCCGCGACCTGGCTGTGATGCTGGGCGCCGAGGGGCATGTTTCCGCTCTGCGGCGCGAACGGGTGGGGCCGTTTACCGCCGAGAACGCCGTCACTCTGGATTTTCTCGCCGATCTGGCGCATAAGGGCGCCGCCTTGGAAGGCCTGCTGCCCGTTTCGACCGCTCTGGACGACATCCCGGAACTGGCCGTTACGGATCAGGACGCCTTCTCGCTAAGGCAGGGTCGGCCGATCGTTCTGCTCCCCCGTCAGGTTGAAACCTTGAAGAGCCAGCTTTGCGCCGGTTCACGCACGGTGTCGGCCTTCGCGGGAGAAACCCTGGTCGCGCTCTGCACCATGCGGGCCGGACGGCTAGAACCCGACCGCGTTTTCAATCTCCCCTAGCGTTCGTTTTCGGACGACGCGACAGGGCTCCAACATGGAGACTTTCGATGTCGATTACGGCTCAACGCAAGAGCGAAGTCATTGCTGACAACGCTCGTTCGGCTGCAGACACCGGCTCGGCCGAGGTTCAGGTCGCGATCCTTTCGGAACGCATCGCCAACCTGACCGACCACTTCAAGACCCACAAGAAAGACAACCACTCGCGTCGCGGCCTGCTCAAGATGGTCTCGCAGCGTCGTCGTCTTCTTGACCACCTGATCAAGACCGATCGCGAGCGTTACACCGCTCTGATCGCCAAGCTGGGCCTGCGTCGCTAAGGCGGCCGACCAGCAGCGGAAACGATTTTCGAGGCGCGGGCGGACACGTCCGCGCCTCGTTCCGCACCTAGAGCATTTCCGATGGAGCGGGCTGTCGTCCGCCTCCGGATATGCCAAACAGTGAGCTTCCTGCGCGCCGCAGGTCCTAAATCGGCGCAGACGCGAGGGCCATGAAGGCGGTCCTCACTCCACCCGCCCGGCCGCGAAGCGCCGCCGGGTTCATCGGGAACCGTGGGACGAAAACGCCTGCCGCTCCGCCCCCGCCGGGAATACGCCCGCCGGGATCTGAAAGAAGAAAAATGTTCGATATCAAACGCAAGACGATCGAGTGGGCCGGCCGCCCGCTGACGCTGGAAACCGGCCGCATCGCCCGTCAGGCTGACGGCGCCGTGCTGGCGACCTACGGCGAGACCGTGGTTCTGGCCACCGTCGTCTATGGCCGCCAGCCCAAGCCGGGCCTGGATTTCTTCCCCCTGACCGTCAACTATCAGGAAAAGACCTTCGCCGCCGGCAAGATCCCGGGCGGCTACTTCAAGCGTGAAGGCCGTCCGTCGGAAAAAGAGACCCTGGTCTCGCGCCTGATCGACCGTCCGATCCGCCCCCTGTTCGTCAAGGGCTTCAAGAACGAGACCCAGGTCGTCATCACCGTGCTGCAGCACGACATGGAGAACGACCCGGACATCGTCGGCATGGTCGCCGCCTCGGCCGCCCTGACCATCTCGGGCGTGCCCTTCATGGGCCCCATCGGCGCCGCCCGCGTCGGCCTGATCGACGGCGAGCTGGTGCTGAACCCCGCCATCGACACCCTGGCTGACTCGACGCTGGACCTGGTCGTCGCCGGTACGCAAGACGCCCTGATGATGGTCGAATCCGAAGCCAAGGAGCTGTCGGAAGAGAAGATGCTCGAGGCCCTGATGTTCGCGCACGCGGGCATGCAGCCGGTTATCGACGCCATCATCGAACTGGCCGAACACGCCGCCAAGGAGCCCTTCGACTTCCAGGCCGAAGACCACTCCGACGTCGTCGCCTCGATCAAGAAGCTGGTCGGCGAAGACATCAAGGCCGCCTACGCCCACCCGGGCAAGTATGAGCGCCGTTCGGGCGTCGATGCGGCCAAGAAGACCGCCGCCGCCGCCCTGGTGAAGTCCGACGAGAACCCTGAGGGCGTCGACTCGTCCAAGTTCTCGGCCGCCTTCAAGGAATGCGAAGCCGACGTCCTGCGTCGCGACATCATCGAGAACGCTCACCGCGTCGACGGCCGCGCCCTCGACAAGGTCCGCGCCATCGTTTCGGAAGTCGGCGTCCTGCCGCGCACCCACGGTTCGTCGCTGTTCACGCGCGGCGAAACCCAGGCCCTGGTCGTCGCCACCCTCGGCACCGGCGAGGACGAGCAGTACATCGACAGCCTGTCGGGCACGTACAAGGAATCCTTCCTGCTGCACTACAACTTCCCCCCCTATTCGGTGGGTGAAGCGGGCCGCATGGGTTCGCCCGGCCGTCGCGAAATCGGTCACGGCAAGCTGGCCTGGCGCGCGATCCGTCCGATGCTGCCGACCAAGGAAGACTTCCCCTACACCATCCGTCTGGTCTCGGAGATCACCGAGTCCAACGGCTCGTCCTCGATGGCCACGGTCTGCGGTTCGTCGCTGGCCCTGATGGACGCCGGCGTGCCGCTGATCCGTCCGGTCTCGGGCATCGCCATGGGTCTGATCCTGGAGCCGTCGGGCGAGTTCGCCATCCTGTCCGACATCCTGGGTGACGAAGATCACCTGGGCGACATGGACTTCAAGGTCGCTGGCACCTCGGAAGGCATCACCAGCCTTCAGATGGACATCAAGGTCGCCGGCATCACCAAGGAGATCATGGAACAGGCTCTGACGCAGGCCTCGGCCGGTCGCCTCCACATCCTCGACGAAATGTCGAAGGCTATGGACGCCCCGCGCGCTGAGCTGGGCGAACACGCTCCGAAGATCGAAACGATCAAGATCCCGGTCGACAAGATCCGTGAAGTGATCGGTTCGGGCGGCAAGGTCATCCGCGAGATCGTCGAGAAGACCGGCGCCAAGATCGACATCGGCGATGACGGCACCATCAAGGTCGCCGCCAACGACCAGGAGAAGATCGACGCCGCCAAGGCCTGGATCCAGTCCATCGCCTCGGAACCCGAGCTGGGCATGATCTACTCCGGCAAGGTCGTGAAGGTTGTCGACTTCGGCGCCTTCGTGAACTTCTTCGGCGCCAAGGACGGCCTGGTCCACGTGTCCCAGATCGCTCTGGAACGCGTCGCCAACCCGGCCGACGTCCTGTCGGAAGGCCAAGAGGTCAAGGTCAAGTTCCTGGGCTTCGACGATCGCGGCAAGACCAAGCTGTCGATGAAGGTCGTCGATCAGGAAACCGGCGAAGACATCACCGACAAGATCAACGCCGAGCGCGCTGAACGCGGTGAAGCCCCGCTGTCCGACGACACCGGCGGCCGTCCCAAGCGTGAAGGCGACCGCAACGGCGGCGACCGCGGCCGTCGCCGTCGCGACTAGGCCTCACGATTGAAATGAAGAAGGCCCTGCTGGAAACAGCGGGGCCTTTTTCTTTGGCCGATTGTTTTGAGCTCGTTTTCTCCCTCCCCTTCATGGGGAGGGTGGCTGACGCGAAGCGGCAGACGGGTGGGGGCGCTTCGGCAGGTCAGGCGCGCCGCACGTTCACAGCGCCCTCCCGACCCGGTTGCTACGCGACCACCCTCCCCATGAAGGGGAGGGAGAGGTATGAAACGCCATGACCCAGACCCAAGGCCCCCTCTCCGGCGTTCGCGTTCTCGACCTCAGCCGCGTTCTGGCCGGCCCCTGGGCGACGCAGACCCTGGCCGATCTCGGCGCCGAGGTGATCAAGATCGAACGTCCAGGCGAGGGCGACGACACCCGCCACTGGGGTCCGCCCTTCACCACCACGACCGAAGGGGCCAAGGGCGACGCCGCCTATTTCATGTGCGCCAACCGGGGCAAGAAGTCGGTCGAGCTGGACATCGCCAGCCCTGACGGCGCCGAGGCCGTGCGTCGTCTGGCCGCGACCTGCGACGTGGTGGTCGAAAACTTCAAGACCGGCGGATTGAAGAAATACGGCCTCGACTACGCCGGCCTGTCAGCGGTCAATCCGCGCCTCGTCTATTGCTCCATCACAGGCTTCGGTCAGGACGGGCCGGACGCGCACCGGGCCGGCTACGACTACATGATCCAGGCCATGGGCGGGCTGATGTCGATCACCGGCCAGCCGGACGGCGCGTCCGGCGCCGAGCCGATGAAGGTCGGGGTGGCGGTCGTGGACCTGTTCACCGGTCTCTACGCCTCCAACGCCATCCTGGCCGCTCTGATGCACGCGCGCGCCACGGGCGAGGGTCAGTCCATCGACATCGCCCTGTTCGACGTCCAGGCGGCCATGCTGGCCAATCAGGCGACCAACTACTTCGTCTCGGGCAATGCCCCGACGCGGATGGGTAACGCTCACCCCAACCTGGCCCCCTACCAGCCCTTCCCCTGTGCGGACGGCATGGTGGTCATCGCCGTCGGCAACGACGGCCAGTTCCGCGCCCTGGCCAAGGCCCTCGGCGTCGCGCCCATGGGCGCCGATCCGCGCTTCGCCACTAACGCCCTGCGGGTCCAGCACCGCGCCGAGCTGTCGCCCACCCTGTCGGCCCTGACGGCGGGCTTCACCATGAAGGGGCTGATGGCGGCGCTGGAGGCGGCGGGCGTGCCCTGCGGCCCCGTCAACACCGTGGATCAGGTCTTCGAAGAACCCCAGGCGATCCATCGCGGCCTGACCGTCGAGCAGTCGCGTCCCGATCTGGCGGCGCCGATCCGCACCGTGGCCTCGCCCATCCGCCTGTCGAAGACCCCCGTCCGCTACGACGCCCCGCCGCCGAAGCTGGGGCAGGACACCGACGACGTGCTGGCGACGCTGAAGGCCGACTAGCGCCCTATCCAACCGCCGAGAGCCAAAACACCAGCATCCACACGACCATTGCCGCCACGAGGGCGAACCCCGTCCATTGCAACACGCCCATCCGGCGCGGCAGGCTGGTGCCGGCGAAGCCGCCGGCTGTGACGAACAGAGCCAAGGCCAATCCTCGGGCCGCCACCCTTTCGCCGGGCGCAGCGGGGCCTAGATCATCGCCTTCTTCCAACCCAAACTCGCCCGCCCGAACCCGCGCCAGCAGATCACGAGCCTGTGCCGCCTGATCGGCCCGGCCCATCAGCCGCAGACCCAGCGCGCGCTGCATAAGGGGATCGACCGTCGTCTGGAACCGCTCGGTCACATCCACGTCCACCCCGTGCGAGGCGAGGAAGGCCGCAGCGAGGTCGGCCTCATAGACATCCTGATAGCGGGCGATTTCAACAAGGCTCATGGGGCGAGGCTAGCACGCCGGGCCCAATTGAAAACGGCGGCTCCCGAAAGAGCCGCCGTCGTCATACTTCGCTTTGCTGGCGGTCCTTACAGGTCCAGCAGGGCGCGGGCCGGGTCTTCCAGCAGTTCCTTGATGCGGACCAGGAAGGTCACGGCTTCCTTGCCGTCGACGATGCGGTGGTCGTAGCTGAGGGCCAGGTACATCATCGGGCGGATCTTGACCTCGCCGTTGATGGCCATCGGGCGCTGCACGATGTTGTGCATGCCCAGGATGCCCGACTGCGGCGCGTTCAGGATCGGCGTCGACATCAGCGAGCCATAGGTGCCGCCGTTGGTGATGGTGAAGGTGCCGCCCTGCATCTGATCCATGGTCAGGGCGCCGTCACGAGCGGCCTTGCCCAGGGCGCCGATGCCTTTTTCAATGCCCGCCAGCGACAGGGTGTCGGCGTCGCGCAGGACCGGAACCACCAGACCCTTGTCGGTGCCGACGGCCACGCCGATGTCGTAGTGGTTCTTGTAGATGATGTCCGTGCCGTCGATCTCGGCGTTGACGGCCGGGAGCTCGCGCAGGGCCTGAACCACCGCCTTGGTGAAGAAGGACATGAAGCCCAGCTTCACGCCGTGGCGCTTCTCGAACACCTCTTTGTATTGGGCGCGCAGGGCCATGACGTTGGTCATGTCCACCTCGTTGAAGGTGGTCAGCTGGGCGGCCGTGTTCTGGGATTCCTTCAGGCGACGGGCGATGGTCTGACGCAGGCGCGTCATCTTCACCCGCTCTTCGCGCGGCTGGTCGGCGCGCGGGGCGGCCAAAGCCTGGGATTGCGCGGCAGCAGCCTTGGGCGCAGCCGGAGCGGCGGCGCCGATGGCGGCGATGGCGTCCGCCTTGGTGATGTTACCCTTCGGACCCGAGGCCGACAGCGAGGCCGGATTCAGGTTGTTTTCCGAAACCACGCGCTGAACGGCCGGCGACAGGTGAGCCGAAGCCTTATCTTGGCTTTGGGCCTGAGCCGAGCCGGTGTTGGCCGGAGCGGCGGCGGCAGGCGCAGCCGCCGGGGCCGCAGCAGCGCCCGAGGCCGAAACCGAACCTATGACCTGACCGGGGGTCACGGTCGCGCCGTTGTCGGCGGCGATGGTCAGGACGCCGGCGGCCGGGGCCGAGACTTCCACCGCGACCTTGTCGGTCTCGATCTCGACCAGCAGTTCGTCCTTGGCGACGGTGTCGCCCGACTTCTTCAGCCAGGTGCCGATCGAACCCTCGGCGACGCTTTCGCCCATGGTAGGGACGGCGATCTCGACCGAGGCGCCGCCCGAAGCGGCCGGAGCGGCGGCGGGGGCCGCAGCCGCGGCGGACGCAGCCGGCGCGGCGGTCGGGGCCGAAGCGCCTTCGCTCACCGAACCCAGCACCGTGCCGGGAACGACGGTGTCGCCTTCAGCGGCGTTGATCGCCGCCAGGACGCCGTCGGCCGGAGCCACGACTTCCAGCGAAACCTTGTCGGTTTCCAGCTCGACCAGGACTTCGTCCTTACGGACGGCGTCGCCGACCTTCTTGGTCCACTTGGCGATGGAGGCTTCGCTGACGGATTCACCGAGGGCGGGAGTGAGGATATCGGCCATGGTTCGGTCCAGTGTCTTTTTGTGTCTTGGCGTATCTATAGGTCAGGCAGGGCCGGTCAGGCCATGGCCTCGGCGAGGAAGGTCTCGAGTTCCTTCAGGTGGCGGCTCATCAGGCCGGCCGCCGTGGAGGCGGAGGCCGGACGCCCGACGTAACGCGCGCGCTTGGCCTTGATATCCATCTTCTCGAGCGTCAGTTCGATCCACGGATCGACGAAGGTCCAGCCGCCCATATTCTTGGGCTCTTCCTGACACCAGACCAGCTCGGCGTTGGGGAAGCGGGCCAGCTCGGCCGAGATCGACTTGATCGGCCACGGATAGAACTGTTCCAGGCGCAGGATGTAGATGTCATTGACGCCCGCCTTCTCGCGCGCGTCCAGCAGGTCGTAATAGACCTTGCCCGAGCAGACGATGACCTTGCGGATGTCCTTATCGGCCTTGATCGAGATGCCGGCCACGTCCGGACGCAGTTGAGCATCGTCGCGCAGAACGCGGTGGAAGGACGAACCCTCGGCCATGTCGGCCAGGGTCGAGACCGCCTTCTTGTGACGCAGCAGCGACTTGGGCGTCATCAGGATCAGCGGCTTGCGATAATCCCGGTGCATCTGGCGACGCAGGATGTGGAAGTAGTTGGCCGGGGTGGTGCAGTTGGCGACCTGCATGTTGTTCTCGGCGCACTGCTGCAAGAAGCGCTCAAGGCGGGCCGAGGAGTGCTCGGGGCCCTGGCCTTCATAGCCGTGCGGCAGCAGCATGGTCAGGCCGCTCATGCGCAGCCACTTGCGTTCGCCGGAACTGATGAACTGGTCGATGACCACCTGGGCGCCGTTGACGAAGTCCCCGAACTGGCCTTCCCACAGGGTCAGGGTGTTGGGGTCGGCCAGCGAGTAGCCGTACTCGAAGCCCAGCACCGCCTCTTCCGACAGGGCCGAGTCGATGACTTCAAAGTGGGCCTGGCCGTCGCGCAGATGGTTCAGCGGGATGTAGCGCTGTTCCGTCGTCTGGTCGGTGATGCCCGAGTGACGCTGCGAGAAGGTGCCGCGCACCGAGTCCTGACCGGACAGGCGGACATTATAGCCCTCGTCCAGCAGCGAGGCGAAGGCCAGGCTTTCGGCGGTGGCCCAGTCGATGTTCTGGCCGGTCGTGACCGTCTCGCGACGCGCCTCGACGACGCGCTTCAGCGTCTTGTGGATGTCGACGCTGTTGGGGATATGCGTCAGGCGATGGCCGTAGTCGACGAGCTTTTCAGCCGGAACGGCGGTCTTGCCGCGCTGCTGCTGGTCGTCGCCCTTGTCGATGCCCAGACCCTGCCACTGACCGTCCAACCAGTCGGCCTTGTCGGCCTTGAAGGTCTTGCCGGCTTCGAACTCGGCGTCGAGGAAGGCCTCGAAGCGGGCGACTTCGGCGTCGACCTCGGCCTGGGTGACGACGCCCTGTTCGACCAGGCGCTTGGCGTAGATCTCGCGCGTCGACGGCTGGGCGCGGATCTTCGAATACATCAGCGGCTGGGTGAAGGTGGGATCGTCGCCTTCGTTGTGGCCGAAGCGGCGGTAGCAGAACATGTCCACGACCGCGTCCTTGTGGAACTTCTGACGGTATTCCGTCGCCACCTTGGCGGCGAAGACGACCGCTTCCGGGTCGTCGCCGTTGACGTGGAAGATCGGGGCCTGGACCATCAGCGCCACATCCGACGGATAGGGCGACGAGCGCGAGTTGCGCGGGCTGGTGGTGAAGCCGATCTGGTTGTTGATGACGAAGTGCAGGGTGCCGCCGGTGCGGTAGCCCTTCAGCCCCATCAGGGCGAAGCACTCGGCCACCACGCCCTGACCGGCGAAGGCGGCGTCGCCGTGGATCAGCAAGGGTACGACCTTGGAGCGGTCCAGCGCCCATTCGGCCTCCGGCTTGCCGGCGTTGGCTTCACGAATGTCGAAGGCCTGCTTGGCGCGCGCCTTGCCCAGGACGACCGGGTTGACGATCTCCAGGTGCGACGGGTTGGCGGTCAGCGACAGGTGGACCTTGTTGCCGTCGAACTCACGGTCCGACGAGGCCCCCATGTGGTATTTGACGTCGCCCGAACCCTCGATGTCCGACGGCACGGTCGAACCGCCCTGGAACTCGTGGAAGATGGCCTTGTAGGGCTTGCCCATGACGGCGGCGAGCGTGTTCAGGCGACCACGGTGGGCCATGCCGAAGACGATCTCGTCAACGCCCAGGTTGCCGCCGCGCTTGATCACCTGCTCCAGGGCCGGGACCATGGCCTCGCCGCCGTCCAGGCCGAAGCGCTTGGTGCCGGGGAAGCGCTTGTGCAGGAAGCGTTCAAAGCCCTCGGCCTCGATCAGCTTGTGCAGGATGGCCAGCTTGCCTTCCTTGGTGAAGGCGTTCTGCTCGAACTTGTCCGGGCCTTCAAAGCGCTGCTGCAGCCAGGATTTCTCTTCCGGCTCGGCGATGTGCATGTACTGCACGCCGATGTTGCCGCAGTAGGTGCGCTTGAGGATTTCCAGCACCTGACGGATCGAGCCGGTCTGCAGGCCCAGGACGCCGTCGAGGAAGATCGGGCGATCCATGTCGGCGGCGGTGAAGCCGTAGAATTCGGGGGTCAGCTCGGGGTTGTCGATCGGCTGTTCGATGCCCAGCGGGTCCAGCGTGGCCTGCAGGTGGCCGCGCACGCGGTAGCTGCGGATCAGCATCAGGGCGCGGATCGAGTCATGGGCGGCGGCGCGCACGTCGGCGGCGGTCAGTCCGCCAGAGGCGTCAGCCGCCGGAGCCGCCGGTCGCGGACCGGGCTTGCCGGCGGCGGCCTTGGGATCGACCTTGGGGGCCGGCCAGCGGCCGTCGAACACGGCGGTGTCCTCGCTCGGATCGGTGGCGGCGCCGCGACCCCAGGAGCCGGCGGCGGCCGACTGCTTCACCAGGTCGGCGTTATCCTTCAACTGATCGAAGAAGGCGCGCCATTCCCCCGACACCGAGCCGGGGTCTGCGGCCCATTTTTCGTGCAGGTCCTCAATGAAGGCGGCGTTCGCGCCATAGAGGAAGCTGGTCTCGGCAAAGACCTGGTTCAGCTGACCTGCATCGTCCGCCATGTTTCTCTCGTCGTCCTACATTCAGCCGCGCGCGCACGCCTGCGCGGTGAGCGGCGCCGCTCATATAGGCCGTGTTTCCTTACTGGTCATGACCGAAGCGGGGCGATGCGGGTGGAAATTGGTCGAATCCGCAAGAAAAAACGCCCCCGGACGATTCCGAGGGCGTTTTAAAAGGTCTCGGGACGCTAAATTTCGCCCCGGAACATCGTTCTTTTATTTTTGAAGGGGTTCTTAGCCCTTCAGCACTTCGAGAAGCGTGTGACCCAGACGCGCCGGCGACGGCGAGACGCGGATGCCCGCAGCCTCCATCGCAGCGATCTTCGATTCCGCATCGCCCTTGCCGCCCGAAACGATCGCGCCGGCGTGGCCCATGGTGCGGCCGGCCGGAGCCGTACGACCGGCGATGAAGCCGGCCATGGGCTTGGAGCGGCCCTTCTTGGCTTCGTCGATCAGGAACTGAGCGGCGTCTTCTTCGGCGCCGCCGCCGATTTCACCGATCATGATGATCGAGTGGGTTTCCGGATCGGCCAGGAACATTTCCAGGACGTCGATGAACTCGGTGCCCTTGACCGGGTCGCCGCCGATGCCGACTGCCGTGGTCTGACCCAGGCCGGCGTTGGTGGTCTGGAACACAGCTTCATAGGTCAGGGTGCCCGAACGCGAGACGACGCCGACCGAGCCCTTGGAGAAGATGTTGCCCGGCATGATGCCGATCTTGCACTGTTCCGGGGTCAGGATGCCGGGGCAGTTCGGGCCCAGCAGGCGCGAGTTGGAGCGGTCCAGGCGCGCCTTGACGCGCACCATGTCCAGCACCGGGATGCCTTCGGTGATGCAGGTGATGAAGGGGATCTCGGCCTCGATGGCTTCGATGATGGCGTCGGCCGCGCCTGCCGGCGGGACGTAGATCACGGTGGCGTCGGCGCCCGTGCGCTCCTTGGCTTCAGCGACCGAGCCGTAGATGGGCAGGGTTTCGCCGTGCGAGCCGGTCCAGTTGGTGCCGCCCTTGGTCGGGTGCACGCCGGCGACCATCTGGGTGCCGTGGTAGGCCAGGGCCTGCTCGGTGTGGAAGCCGCCGGTCTTGCCGGTCAGGCCTTGCACGATGATCTTGGTGTTCTTGTCGACGAGAATGGACATCGGAAGACTTTCTCTAAACGGTCAGGTCGTTAGGTTTGTGAGGAATGATCAGGTTGAGGCAGCTGAGCAGGAAGGTCTGGAACGCGCCGAGGGCATAGAGCCGCCGAAACAACTGCGCCTCCGTCCCCTGCCGCCGCGCGGCGGCGTAGAGTTCGAACTGTCGGGTCCGCTTTCGGCCGGCCTCCAGCAGGTCCTGGGCCTCCAGACGGCGATCCCACTTGGCGCGCCATTGCTCCAGACTGATGGCGTCATAGTGAGCCAGCAGCAGCGGCTTCTTCGAGCGACCCGGAACGTTCCGGGCCGCGTCCAGAGGCTCTCCGTTCCGCTTGGACTCGTGGATGTCGACCACGATGTCGGCGATGCCGGTGCGAACCGCGTGCTTGCCCATGTCATGACCCAACAGGCCCTTGGTGAAGCACCCGCCGCTTCCGGGATAGACCAGATGCGGCAGGACGGAGCAGTAGGGGCGGCCGTAGGGCTTCCGGAAGAAGGCGGCGCCGTATTCCCGGCTCAGATCATGGCGGTCGGAGTAGACGGCCTCGACCGAGCGGAAGATGACGGATTCCCGCTCCGGCGCGATGGATGACAACAGATCGCTGATCGCGTCGTCGCCGAGAATGAACTCATCGACGTCCACGACCAGAAGCCAGTCTGCGGCCGACTGCCGATAGGCGTGATTGTAAACCGCACGCTGGCGGTTCTCCACGCCGTAAGGCCGCGCCATGCCCAGGTCACGCCAGAAGGCGTCGTCGCACGCCACGATCTCGGCCCCTTCGAAAGGGCCGATCGACGCCGCATCGCCGTCAAAGAAGACGCGAATGCGATCCGCGCCCCTCTGACGATAATGGGCGACGAAGGTGGCGATGTGCTGCTCCGGCGCCAGGACCATTGCAACGACTTCGAACTTGACCAAGGGCTCACTCCAACCAGGCCCCCGCCAAGGGCGAGGGCCGTGAGCGGTTGACGTCAGCCGACCGCCGCGACGATCTTCTGGGCGGCGTCGTCGAGATCGTCTGCAGCCGTAATGGCCAGGCCGCTCTCGTTCAGGATCTTCTTACCCAGCTCGGCGTTGGTGCCTTCCAGACGCACCACCAGCGGCACCTTCAGGCCCACTTCCTTGACGGCTGCGACCACGCCTTCGGCGATGACGTCGCACTTCATGATGCCGCCGAAGATGTTGACCAGAATGCCTTGGACAGCCGGGTCAGCGGTGATGATCTTGAAGGCCGCCGCGACCTTGTCCTTGCCGGCGCCGCCGCCGACGTCGCAGAAGTTGGCCGGCTCTTTGCCGTACAGCTTGATGATGTCCATGGTCGCCATGGCCAGACCGGCGCCGTTGACCATGCAGCCGATGTTGCCGTCGAGGGCGACGTAGGCCAGGTCCCATTCCGAGGCTTCGATTTCCTTGGCGTCTTCCTCGGTGACGTCGCGCAGTTCCTTGATGTCGGGGTGACGGAACAGGGCGTTGCCGTCGAACGACACCTTGGCGTCCAGAACGCGCAGGCGGCCGTTTTCCATGACGATCAGCGGGTTCACTTCCAGCATGGCCATGTCCTTCTCGACGAAGGCCTTGTACAGGGCCGGGAACAGCGACTTGCCGTCTTCACGGGCGTCGCCTTCCAGCTTCAGCGCGTCCGACAGGGCGGCGCAGTCGGCTTCGGTCACGCCGGCCGTCGGGTCGATGACGACGGTGATGATCTTTTCCGGGGTGTCGTGAGCGACGGCTTCGATGTCCATGCCGCCTTCGGTCGAGACGACGAAGGCGATGCGGCCGTAGGCGCGGTCGACCAGGATCGACAGGTACAGTTCACGCGAGATGTCGGCGCCGTCTTCGATATAGAGGCGGTTGACCTGCTTGCCGGCGTCGGTCGTCTGAGCCGTCACCAGGGTGTTGCCCAGCATGTCCTTGGCGTTCTTGACCACGTCCTCGATCGAGAAGGCCAGGCGCACGCCGCCCTTGGCGTCAGCCGGCAGTTCCTTGAACTTGCCCTTGCCGCGGCCGCCGGCGTGGATCTGCGACTTCACCACATAGAGCGGGCCAGGCAGCTGCTTGGCGGCGGCTTCGGCCTGGTCGGCCGAGGTGATGGCGACGCCTTCGGCGACCGGAGCGCCAAAGGCCTTGAGAACCTGCTTGGCCTGATACTCGTGAATGTTCATGTCTGATCCGCGCCGTTGGGAGGAGGTTTGTGGAAACTTTGGTCGCGCTTATAGGCGTCGGCCCTTCGCAGACGCAACCGTTCGTCGCCTTATGCTCCCCCCAAGCTTTTCTTATGCGCGAAACGGCTTAGCTCGGTTCAGCGTCCGGCGGGGCTGGATCAGTCGACCCAGTCCTTCTTCAGCGTGCGCGAGGCGCCGAACAGCAGGGCCGACGACAGCAGGTAGAAGCCCATGCCGGTGTAGATGGCCCAGCGCAGGCTCTCCTCGCCAAAGGTCGGGCGCAGCAGGTCGCTCATCCAGCCGAAGTAGAAGAAGCCGACCGCCAGCCCCAGCAGGTTGTTGATCAGCAGGAAGATGGCCGAGGCCGTCGAGCGCATCGGCGCCGGGGCCAGATGCTGGACCGCCGCCGTCACCGGGCCCAGCCAGGCCAGGTTCAGGCCCGTCGGGATCAGGAAGATGAGGAAGGCCACGGTCAGGGCCAGGGCGGGACTGCCGCCGCCGGGCAGCAGGCCGATCAGCCAGGGCGAGTTCATGGCCAGGATGAAGCAGGGCGCCGAGATGAGGAAGGCCACCGCCGGCACCATCGGATAGGCGCCCTTTGAGCGCCGCGCCAGCTTGTCCGCCACCGAACCGCCCATCCAGATGCCGAACAGGCCGCCGATCAGGGCGATGCCGGCGTAATACCAGCTGACCTGGGCCAGGGTCAGGTCGAAGCTGCGCATGAAGAACAGGGGCAGCCAGCCCGCCACGCCATAGCCGCACACCGAAGACGAGGCCGCCCCCAGGGCCAGCAGCCAGAAGCTCTTCTTGCGCATGATGACCGAACCCGTCCTGCGGGCGATCAGCAGCGAAACGCCGATCACCGCGAACAGTCCGGCGCCGAAGGCCGGAATCAGTGGATTGGCCGCGCCGACCCCCGCCAGAGACAGGCCCGCCAGCAGGGCCATGCCCCCCGCGATGCCGAAGGCCGCCAGCGCCACCTTGCGGCCCAGGCCGTCGTCGGCCGGAAGAACCAGCGCCGGAGCCACGACCGCCGCTGCCGAGTTGGCGGACTTGGCCGCCGCCGCATCCGCGCCGCCGCGCTTCGGATCGCGAACCGTCAGCCTCAGGATCGGCGCGACCAGAACCCCGATCACGCCGACCACGATGAAGGCGGTGCGCCAGCCGTACTGGGCCGCCAGCAGCCCGCCGATCAGGGTGCCGCCCGCCGTGCCCAGCGGAATGCCGAAGGCGAAGGCGGCCATGGCCCGCGCCCTCTGATTGGGCGGGAAGTAGTCGGCGATCAGCGAATAGGCCGGGGCCACGCCGCCCGCCTCGCCGACCCCGACGCCCATGCGGAACAGGAACAGCTGGCCGAACGAGCCCGCGATCCCGCACAGGGCGGTGAAGCCCGACCAGACCGTCAAAGCCCCGGTCATGATCCACACCCGGCTGGAGCGGTCCGCCAGCCAGGCCAGGGGAATGGCCAGGGTCGAATAGACCGAGGCGAAGGCGATGCCGCCCAGCAGGCCGAACTGGCTGTCCGACAGCTGGAACTCCTGCTTCAGCGGCGCCGCCAGGATGCCGATGATCTGCCGGTCCACGAAGTTCAGCATGTAGACGAAGACCAGGATCGCCAGGACGTAATAGCGATAGCCCGCCGAAACGGGCGGCTCGGCAGCCTCCTGCGGCGCTGCGGTCCCGGACGTGGTCATGACGTGCCCCCTCGAGCGTGCGGTTTCTTGTTTGACGGCGACGGTAGCGGCGCCGTTCGGCGGCGCCAAAGAAAAAGGGCGGCGGTCCAGTCTGGACCGCCGCCCGCGATCAGATGATCAGGCGTTGGGGAGATCGTTCAATCAATACTTGGCCGTGACCTTGACCATCCAGGTGCGCGGCGCGCCGTAGTAGGCCGTGCGGATGTTGCCGATGGCGGAGAACTCCTGAGCGTCGGTCTTGTAGACCTCGTCCGCCAGGTTCTGGCCGTACAGGCCGACGCTGTAGCGGTCCGCCGCATCCGACCAGACGACGCGGGCGTCGTAGAGCCAGTAGGCGTCCTGGTACATGCCGGGCAGTTCGGTGTCGGTGTTGCCCAGGGTGTTGTCCACCGCCAGGGCCATGCGCGACCGATACTTGGCCGCCCCGCCGACCGTCACCGAGGACCCGCCGCTCAGCGCCCACTCGTACTGACCGCCGACCCGCACCGTCCACTTCGGCGAGAAGGCCGGGTCCTGGAAGGCGCGGCTATTGCCGAAGGCCGGGAAGCTCTCGTCCTTGAACTCCTTGTAGTCGGCGCTCAGGAAGCCGACCTGGGCGTCCAGCATCAGACCGTTGATCGGCGCCAGAACGCTTTCGAGTTCAAAGCCGAAGATGTCCAGCTGGCCGGCATTGAGCACCGACAGCTTGGGCTCCGGCACGCCGGAAATCGGATCGACATCCTGGCCCGCGACACGCGCCTGGAAGTCTTCATACTTCGTCATGAAGGCGGCGGCGTTCAAACGGAAGCGACGATCCCAGAAGGTGGTCTTGGCCCCGACCTCGAAGGTGTCGGCGGTTTCGGGGGCATAGACGGTGGACTCCCTCACGGAGTTGGCCCGACCGTTGAAGCCGCCCGACTTGAAGCCCTGAGCGTAGCGCGCATAGACCATGGCGTCGTCTGACAGCTGATAGTCCGCCGACAGCATGATCGAGGTGTCCTCCCACTCGCCCGTCGGCGGAGCGAAGGCGTAGCTGGTGTTGAGGATCGGCAGGCCGTTCAACAGGAAGCTGCTCACCACCGAGGTCGAACGGGCGTAGTCCTTCTCTTCCTTGGTGTAGCGAACGCCGGCCGACAGGCGCAGAGCGTCTGTCACCGCGTAGCTGACGTTGGCGTAGGCGGCCTTGGACGTCGTCTCCAGCGCGTCGTCGATATAGCGGATGAAGGTGGCGTTGCCGTAAAGCGGACCCAGCAGGTCGTCGTTGTAGCTCTCCTGGTGCGAGGACACGTCCTCCTTCAACCAGTACAGGCCGCCGACCGCCGTCAGCGGACCGCTGTCATAGGTCAGTTGCAGCTCCTGGCTGGTCTGCTTCTGATCCACGGCCACCAGGGCGTCGGCGATCTCCAGCTGGGTGGCGTCGAAGTCGATGTAGTCGTCGGTGTTCAGCTCGCGATAGCTGGTGATCGACTTCAGCGTCAGGGCGTCGGACAGGTCCCACGTCATGCGCAGGGCCGTACCCCAGGTCTCCAGCCGCGTCTCGTTGGGCAGACCCGGCGTGGTGCGCGTCTTGAAGTCGTACTCCGGCGTCGGCGTCGGCACCGGATAGGCCACGCCATAGCCCAGATAGGACAGGCTGTTGGTCGCCTGCCCCACCGTCATGCCGGCGTCGTCCTTCGAATAGTCGACGTTCAGGTCGACGCGGAAGGTCGCGGTCGGGTCCCAGGCCAGGCTGGCGCGAGCGGCCGAGGTGTTCTTGTCGTTGTATTCCGCGCCGGTGGCCGGATCGACGACATAGCCGCCGCGCTCCGAATGCAGAGCCGACAGGCCCAACGCCAGGGTGTCCGTCACCGGGCCGGAAACCGCGCCTTGGAACTCCATCAGGTCATAGTCGCCATAGGCCGCCGAGGCGCGGGCGCGGAATTCCTGGCCCGGACGACGCGACACCAGCTTCATGGCGCCGCCGATGGTGTTCTTGCCGTAGAGGGTGCCTTGCGGACCGCGCAGGATTTCCACGCGTTCCAGGTCCAGCAGGTCGAACTGGCTGCCGCGGATACGGCTGTAATAGACGTCGTCGACATAGACGCCGACCGCCGGGTCGAAGGTCTGCAGCGCGTCCGGCTGGCCCACGCCGCGGATATAGATGTTGGTCGAGTTCGACGAGCCGCGGCCCTGGACCAGGTTCAGGTTCGGCACCGCGCCTTGCAGGTCCGTGACCTGCTGCGCGCCCGTACGCTCCAGCGTCTCGCCGCTGAAGGCCGTCAGGGCCAGAGGGGTCTTCTGCGCCGACTCCTCGGTGCGGCGGGCGGTGACGATGATGTCTTCGACGCTGGATGTCGGCTGCGCGTCCTGCGCCCCGCTCTGGGCGTGCGCATCCTGCGCATAGGCGGCCGAGGCGATCGCGCCCATGGCGGCGCCCGCCAGCAAGGCGGTCTTCACGAGTCTGTTCATGTGCATCCCAATCTCTGTTTCCAGCCCAATCGACGCTTTTATTCAGCGTTCAATGATTTTCCCGGAACGTGCCGCTCTTTCGCCGATCTGTCAAACGGCCACGCTGAAAGCCGCCGCAAATCCGCCGCCCCTGTGGCGCCGTTGCACTGCAGCTCAAACCACGCCTCGAGCCGGAGCGAATATCTGGGTTCACAGACAATCGCATCTGAACCGATTTCGCTCTAGCTTGCGCGCATGACACGTGACGACGATCTCGCCCCGACCCTGCCGCCCGTCGCGCCCGCCCCGGCCCGTCGCGGTCGGCCCAAGAAGACCAAGGCCGCCGGCGCGGGCGAGACCCGCGACGCCATCCTCAACGCCGCCGAAGACCTGTTTTCCAAGCACGGCTTCTACGGCGTCACCATCCGCGAGGTGGCGCGCGAGGCCGGCGTGGATACGGCCCTGGTCCACTATTATTTCGGAGCCAAGAAGGCCCTGTTCGACGCCGTCTTCATCCGCCGCGCCGAGGTGTGGAACAGCGAACGCGTCGCCGCCGTCGATCGCTACGCCGAGGCCGCGGGCGAGGCCATGACGCTGGAGGGGCTGTTCGAAGCCTTTCTGCGTCCGCCGTTCCAGTGGTCGCTCAAGGGCGGGCCGGGGTGGAAGCATTACGCCGCCCTCGTGGCCCAGACCAACGCCAACCCGGCCTTCGGCGGCGAGACCATGGCTCGCTATTTCGACCCGGCCATCATCCGACTGCTGGAGCTCGTCAGGCGCCTGCTGCCACAGGCCCGCGACGAGGACCTCTACTGGGCCTGGCACAACCTGTCGGGCGCCCTGACCCTGACCCTGGGCGAGACCGGCCGTCTGGACCGGCTGTCCGGCGGCCTGTGCAAGTCCGGCGATCTGGACAGCGCCTGCGACTACATGGTGCGCTTCGCCGCCGCCGGTTTCCGCGCGGTATGCGCTCCCAAGCAGAGCGGCTGATGCGCCTGCCCGATCTTTCGCCGAGGTCGAAGGCGCGTGAATTTCTACGCGGCTTGATCGTGGCCGCCATCGCCGGCGTCTTCCTGGCCTTCAGCGGCGCCTTCGGCTCCAGCGGCGCGCCTTTGGCCCAGCGTCTGGCCTACTGGATTCCCCTGCTGGTGGTCGGCGGCCTGTGGGGGCACGCCTGCGGCATCCTGATCGGCCGCTTCATCGACGTGGACGCCCGTCCCTGGCTGGCGACCGCCGCCCTGACCCTGATCATCACAGGCCCCCTGACCGTCGTGGTCTGGGCCCTGACCGGCCTGCTGTTCGAAGGGCGGCTGCGCCACGCCGACGCCCTGATCCACTTCTTCGCCCCTGTCGCCCTGATCACCGCCGTCCTCAGCGCTCTGAACGTCTTCCTGGGTCGAGAAACGCCAGTCGAGACTCACGCCGCCGCCCCCGGCGCCGCCCCGGCCCGCTTTCTGGAACGCCTGCCGCCGAAACTGCGCGGCGCCCGCCTGATCGCCGTCCAGGCCGAGGATCACTACCTGCGCCTGCACACCGACCGGGGGTCCGACCTGATCCTGATGCGCCTGTCTGATGCGCTTGCCGAACTGGAAGGCCTGGAAGGCGCCCAGACCCACCGCAGCTGGTGGGTGGCCAAGGGCGCCGTCGCCTCCGTCGCTCGCGGCGACGGCCGCGCCGCCCTGACCCTGACCGACAACCTCACCGCCCCCGTCAGCCGCCGCTACGCGCGGGCGCTGCGCGAGGCGGGATGGTGGTAAGGACTGTGGCTTCCAAATGAGAAACAAACTGGTTTTCTTCTTGGGCGCGGCTGTCTCTTGCCTGGGCCTATACCGCTGCGTGACTGATCTGGGCGTCTCCTCAATCACCACGTTTCTAGTCGGTCTCTCGCTAGTGGCGCTCAGCCGCCTGCCCCCGCAACGACTTTGAAGCGCTCTCGGACTGGCCCAGCGCGCCCGATCTCGGCATTGTTGACTAGGGCGCCGATGAGACTGGAGACGCGGTCAGCCAGGGCCTTGATCCCGGCGAAGTCGGCGACGTTGAGGGGTTCGATCCGGATCAGGCCACGTTCTTCCTACGCCCAGTTCCCATGGAACGCCGCCGGCAGGGCCACGTCGGCGCGCCAGGTGGCGACGGGGCCGTCCTCGATTTGCATCAGGTCCAGCACGTGAAGTTCGCTGACCCCCGCCTTCAGGTTGATGGTCGGGCCGACCAGCCAGGCGTCGGCCTCGTGCGTCCCGCCGGGCTTGGGCACATAGACCATTTCGTCGGTCACATGGCCGGGGCCGAAGTCGAACGACCGCGTGCGGCCTGACGTCCAGTCGGTGACCGCCACAGCCGAGGCCAGGGGCCGGTCGGCGCGCTCGCCCGTCGTGTGCAGGCTGAAACGGCGCGCCAGCCCGGCGCGGCGTGGGTCGCTGCGCGGGAACTCGCCCACCACCCCGGTCCGCTCCAGCCGTCCGCGCCCGCCGGACTCCAGCACCACCATGGCCAGTTCGGCCGGCTCGCCGCCCAATGGCACGCCGTTCAACACCTCGTGGGCGCCACGCGCGGCGAAATCCATGTCCTTGTGGGCGCACAGATCCAGACGGATCGTACCGTCCGCCTCTTCCCAGGCGTCGCCCGCGTGGAAGAAGCCGAAGGGCGGCAGCTCATAGATCCGGCGCTGGGTCAGGTCCGACTTGTCGATCACCAGGACCTGGGTCCCGGCCTGCGGCGTCCATTCGAAGCCTGCCGAGATCGGCATGACGTTGCGCGTATGCACCCAGGGCTGCAGCACGATGACCAGATGCCGGGCCGTGGCGCTGAAGTCATGGATATAGCTGGCGCGCGGCAGGGCGATGACCTCCGCCGCCTCCAGCGTACCGTTCGCCGCCAGCCGCCAGACCATGGCCTGACGCCCGTTCACCCCCAGGTTCCAGATGCGGCCATCCGGCTCGATGCGTGGATGGGCCAGGAAGGGCATGTTCCTCAGATCGGGACGCAGGGCGACAAAGCCCTCGGTCTCCAGCGTCTCAGGGTCCATGGCCAGGGGCGAGCCTGCCTCCCACAGCGCCCACAGCTTGCCGCCGACCTTGTGGACCGAGGTATTGGCCGGGCTGGCGTCGTCGGCTGAGCCGATCTTGGCGCGCGGGTCCGCCACCGTGCCAAAGCCCGGCATCAGCATGGCGCCGACCTCGGCCTCCTGACGGCGCTTGGGCGTGTCGGCGAAGCGAGCGGCCAGGGTCGCCTGCCCGTCCTCAATGCGCCAGCGTCGGATCAGGCCGTCGCCGTCGAACCAGTGCTGGGCCGAGCCGCCCGGCCGCCGGAACTTGGCCGGACCGTTGCGATAGAGACTGCCCGACAACCCTGCGGGCGCCCGACCGTGGACCAGCGCCAGGCCGCGCGGCGCCACGTCGCCCTCGACATCGGCGGTGGCCAGCGACCAGTCGGCGGTCGCCGCCATCGCCTGCGCGGCATAGGCCTTGTCGGGGGTCAGGACGCGGGCGGCGGCGAGCGCGGCGGCGCCCATGAACAGGGTGCGACGGTTGGGGGTCATGGCGGTCTCTCCGGGCGTCTGGACTTAGCGGATGCGGATGGTCTGGGCCGTGGCGCCCGAAACCTCGAAGCGGGCGCGATCCCACTTGGCCGGCCCCATGTTGCCGACCGCATTATTGGAGAAGGCGAAGGGCTCGGTCGGCATGCCGAAGGGGTTGGTGTCCATCTGCCCGTTGCCGTTGACGTCGTGGAAGGCCTTAACCCCATAGGCGCCGGCGGGCAGGTCGAACACGGCCTCATGCTGACCCGTGGCCACATTGACCTGAGCCACCCGCGCCGGCTGCCCGCCCTCATAGGCGGCCTCGCTGTCATAGAGGGCGACCATGATCGCGCCGGTCTCGGCGCCGGTTTCAAAGGTCAGGGTCAGGCGGTTGTCGGCGGACTGTGCGAAGACGGGAGCGGCGAAGGCCAGCAGGGCGGCGACGGCGAGGATGCGGGTCATAAGAGGTCCTTTCGGGGACGGCTGAAGATGTCGCCGTCTTCCTCTCCCGCGCCGCCCCGCCTCGCCAGCGGCCTTGCGTCCTCGACCGCTCCGCCTTCGCCAACGACCACCGCCGACCGTTCGCGAAGCGCCAACGACCACCCGCGCCGCCGCCCGTCGCGGCCCCTGCGTCAGCGGCCCGGCTTGCCCCCCGCGCGCCATGGCCGTAAATCGCAGACCCATGACCCAGTCCGTCCAGACCGCCCCGCTGATCTGCCCCTCCATCCTCGCCAGCGACTTCGCCAAGCTGGGCGAAGAGGTCCGCGCCCTGGAGGCCGCCGGGGCCGACTGGGTCCACGTCGACGTCATGGACGGCCACTTCGTGCCCAACCTGACCATCGGCCCGGACGTCGTGAAGGCGCTGCGCCCTCACACCCGCCTGCCGTTCGACGTCCACCTGATGTGCGCCCCGGTCGACAACTGGCTGGAGGCCTATCGCGAGGCGGGCGCCGACATCCTCAGCATCCACCCGGAAAGCGGCCCCCACGTCCACCGCACCCTGGGCCGCATCCGCCAGCTGGGCGCCAAGGCTGGTCTGGTCTTCAACCCGGCCACCCCGCTGTCGATCCTCGAAGAGGTCGTCGATCTGGTCGATCTGGTGCTGATCATGTCGGTCAACCCGGGCTTCGGCGGTCAGAAATTCATCCCCTCCTCGCTGAACAAGATCGAGCGCGCCCGCGCCATCCTCGACCGCGCCGGGTCCGAGGCCCACCTGCAGGTCGACGGCGGCGTCATCGCCGACAACGTCGGGGCCTGCCTGTCCGCCGGGGCCGACGCCCTGGTCGCCGGCTCCTTCGTCTTCAAGGGCGGGCCCGACGCCTACGCCGCCAACATCCAGGCCCTGAAAGCCGCCGCCGCGTGAGCCCCCTTGGCCCCTTCGCCGCGCGCGAAACGGAAGGCGGACTGACCGAGGGCCACATCCCCGGCCTGAAGGGCGCGCCCGTTCGCACCCCGGTGCGCTCGGCCAGCGGCCCAAAGGCCGATCCGGCCCTGTGGGGCGCCGTCGCCGGACAACTGGCCGCCCGCCAGCTGTGGATCGAGCTGTACGGCCTGCCCGGCTACACCATGACCTTGAAGGGCGCCCGCGCCGAAGGGTTCGCCGTCAGCCCCCGCGACTTCCGCCCCCTGCGCGAAGAGGCGCCGCGCCCCCTGCTGTCGGGCCGCTTCACCCTGGCCGGGCTCAGCCTCGACGCCGAGGGTCCCGCTGACCTGTGGAACCGCCCCACGCCCAGTCGCGCCTTCGCCGTCGAGCTGCACGCCTTCGCCTGGATGGCCGAGATGATGGCGCACGGGGATCGCGGCCTGCGCGAGGCCCTGGCCCTGACCCTGGCCTGGGACGACACCTTCAACCGCTGGTCGCCCTTCTCGTGGGACCCCGACATTCTGGCGCGGCGCACCTATCATCTGGCCTGCGCCGGACGGCGCCTGGCCCAGGTCGCGACCGAGGCCGAGCGCCTGCGCCTGACCGACATCCTGGCGCGGCAAGCGCGTCAGCTGCTGCGTCCGCCCGGCGGGCTGATGGGCCGGGCCGAGCGCCTGACCGCCGCCGCCGTGGCCGGCTGCGCCCTGGCGGGCAAGGCCGGCGCCGGCATCCGCCGAACCGCCCTGAAACGTCTGCCCGCCGCGCTGGAAGCCACAGTGGCCGCCGACGGCCATCACGCCGCCCGCGCACCGGAAATGGGACTGGAGCTGCTGCTCGACCTGCTGACCCTGGACGACGCCCTGGCCCAGCTGTCCGAGCCGACGCCCGAGCCGGTCGCCGCCGCCATCTCGCGCCTGACCACGGCGCTGCGCGTCCTGGCCCTGCCCGACGGCCGCCTCGCAGCCTTCCAGGGCGGAGGGCCATCCACGCCAGAAAGAGTCTCTGCCGCCCGCACCCATGACGACACGCCGGCCCCGCCGCCCAGCGGCGCGGTCGGCGGTCTGGTGCGCATCTCCAGCCCCTTGCTGACCGTCATGGTCGATGTCGACGCCCCGGCGCGCGGCGCCTGGTCGGCCGCCGCCTGCGGTCAGCCGGCCGCGCTGGAGGTCGTCTGCGGCCGTGACCGCCTGTTCACCTCGGCCGGCTGGACCCCGCGCGCCCTGGATCGTCAGGCCCTGCGCCTGACGCCGGGGGCCTCGACCCTGACGCTCGGCGAGCAGCCCCTGGGCGAGCCCCTGTCCGGCTGGAAGGCCGAGCTGCTGGGCCCGCGCCTGGTCGGCCCGACCCTGCACGTCAACCGCGACCACCGCGAAGGCGACGGCGCCGTCTGGCTGGAGGTCGAGCACGACGGCTGGATGCCGGCCTACGGCCTGATGCATCAGCGTCGCCTCTATCTGGATCAGCGCCTCGACGAACTGCGCGCCGAGGAACGCCTGCATCCGCCCGAGAACCGCCCGGACGTGACCCGCGCCATCGCCGCCCCCTACGCCCTGCGCTTCCAGCTGGAGCCCGGCGTTCAGGCGTCGCTGGCCCGCGACCGCCGCTCCATCCTGCTGCGCGGCTATTCGGGTCGCGGCTGGTGGTTCCGCAGCGACGGCCCCGACGTGGCCATCGAACCCGCCGTCCACGTCGACGAGGGCCTGACCCGGCGTTCCTTGCAGATTGTCGTCCGCGGCTCCGCCCGCACCGACGCCGACACCAAGATCCGCTGGAAGCTCAGCCCCGCCGGGGCGGCCGGCGACCCGCACTGACCTAGGCGTCAGGCCTCAAAGCGGCGCTTCCCGTCCAGCCAGGTCTCGCGAACGGGAATATGGCGCAGCTGGGTAGGATCGACGCTGGTCGGGTCCTGCGCCAGGACCACCAGGTCCGCCGCCTTCCCGAGCGCCAGAACCCCGGTGAAGTCGCGCTTGCACTGCCAGGCGGCGTCGGCTGTCACCATGCGCAGCGCCGTCTCGACGGGAACCCGCTCGGCGGGATTGAGCACCTCGCCGCCGTCGCGCATGATCCGCGTCACGGCGTTCTCGACCATGCGCAGCGGCTCGATTTCAGTGACGTTCCAGTCCGAGTGCAGCGTGGGCCGCAAGCCGCCCCTGAGCGCAGAGGCGCAGGGGTCCAGCCGTTCCGCCCGCGCCGGGCCCAGGATGTCGTCGCGGAAGGCGCGTCCCCAGTAATAGACATGGCCGATCAGGAAGGACGGCGACAGGCCCAGCGCCTTCATCCGTGCGATCTGATCGTCGTGCAGAAGGGTGCAGTGCTCGATCCTGTGGCGGTGATCGGGACCGGGCAGGTCTTTGAGCACCGCCTCATAGGCGTCCAGCGTGGTGTCGATCCCGGCGTCGCCGTTGGCGTGGACGCAGACCTGCCACCCGCCCTCATGGGCCTCTCGGATAGCCGCGGTCAGCTGCTCGGGGGTGTAGTTCAGCGAGCCCCGGCTGTCGGAGTTCAGATAGGGCTCGCGCAGATAGCCGCTGCGCCCTTGGTTCGAGCCGTCGGACCAGGCCTTGATGGCCGAGATGCGGAAGCGGTCGTCGCCCATGCCTGGCTTCAGACCCGCCTCCTTCCACAGCTTCATGTTGGTGGACACCAGGGTCCCGCCGTAGCGGACAGGCGGGTCCTCGCCCATGACGTCGCGCAGGATGTCGAGGTCCCCCATCCCCTGCGCCCCGATGCTGCAGTCGAACAGGCCGGTGCATCCGCGGCTGGCAGCCTTCTGGAACAGCCGCCCGATCGCCGCCCGTGTCTGCTGCGCATCCGGCATGGGCATCTTCATGATGAAGGGGGCCATGGAGGCGGCCTCCTCCAGCCGTCCGGTCAGGTCGCCGTTCGCGTCGCGAATATAGCGGGCCTGGGGCGGATCGGGCGTGTCGCGTGTGACCCCCGCAATCTCCAGGGCCTTGGCGTTCGCATAGCCGATGTGCCCGTTGGACTCGAGCAGGAAGAGGGGGTTGTTCGGCGCGATCCGGTCCAGGAGGGCCAGGTCGATCGTCGTGGCGCCGGGGGTGATGGAGGGATCAAGCTGCCAGCCTCTGACCCATTGGTTCGGCGCGGCTTTCGCCGCCGCCTCGCTCAGCTTGGCGACCACCTCCGCCATGTCTTTCGAGGCGAAGGGACCGACGTCGATCCAGTCCTCGAAGGCGACGAAGACGGTATGCATGTGCGGGTCGTTCAACCCGGGCAGCAGGGCGCCGCCCTCCAGGTCGACGACCTTGGTGTAGGGGGTGCGAAGGCCCTCCAGATCGGACAGGGAGCCGACAGCCAGGATCTTGCCGTCCGCGACAGCGACCGCCTCGGCGCGCGGCCGGGCGGGGTCCATGGTGATGATCGGACCGCCCAGGAACAGGAACTCCGCCCCGCCCTGACGGGCGCTCTGCGGCGCGGCGCGGGCCAGGGACGGCAGGGCGAAGGCGGCGGCGCCCCCGGCCAAGACACTGCGCCGAGACGCCATCAGGGACGTCAGGGTCGCTAGTCCCGAGTTGCACGCGTAGCACATGTCGAACTCCGAATTCGGCGTTCCCCGACCGCACGACTATGGCGCCGTCTGCCGAGTGAGTCCAACCGCTGAGCGCCCCGCCTTCAGTCCTCGTCCTCGATGGCGTGGATCTGATCGTCGTCGAGGCCGAGGTGGTGGCCGATCTCGTGGATCAGGACATGGGCGATGATCTCGGCCAGACCGACGTCGCCGCGTTCGCACCACTCGTCGAGGATGGGGCGACGATAGAGGAAGATGCGCGACGGCTCAGGCGCCGGACCCATGGCGTCCCGCTCGCCGATATGGACGCCGGAATAGAGGCCGCTCAGCTCGAACGGGTCCTCGATCTCCAGCTCGGCCAGGGTCTCCTCGTCGGCAAAGTCGTCGATGCGGATGACCACGTCGCCGGCCGCCTGTCGAAACAGGGCGGGCAGAGCCGCGAAGGCGGCTTCGGCCAGCCGGGCGAAGTCGTCGAGCGAGGGGGCGGACTGGTCGTTCCACGCCGGGATCATGATCTGGGTCATGACCCCGATATCGCCCGCATCAGGCGGTGTCGCAATCGGCCGTCTCGCCGCATCGCAAATCGCGCAATCAGGGTATGGTAAACGCGAATCGGTCGGCGCCTTTGGACGCTGGCCGCTTGATCGAAGATTTTTCTGGGGACGCGATGGCCGAGGCCGACATCGCCTATGTGGCCACTGCGGGCGCAGCGGGTCTGGCGCTGGCGATCAGCGCCTGGGCCTGGCGGCTGCGCAAGCGTCTGGGCGCGCGTGAGGCTGAGGTCGAGGCCTGGCTGTCAGGCGAACGCGCCCACGCCGCCGCCTGCGAGGGCGCCCTCAACGTCTTCGACGACGTGCGGCTGGCCCTGACGCCCGAGGGTCACGCCCAGTCGGTGTTCGGCGCGCCTGAAGCCCTGGCGGTGCTCGCGCCCGGTCGCGAAGGCGCGGCGGCGGCCGAGGCCATCGTCCGGGCGCTGAACGAAACCCACACGGGACAGATGGAGGGGCTGGTCCGGCGCGGCGAGCCGTTCGAGACCCTGCTGGAATCCGCCGACGGCGCCTGGGCGGTCGAGGGCCGGGCGCTCGGCGGTTCGGCCTGGCTGCGCCTGTCGAAGCTGGGCGGGGCGGAAACCGCCGCCGACGCCGGCCTGGGCGCCCTCGCCGAAGCCTCCCCCGCCCCGACCTGGGTGGTCGACGGGGCCGGGCAGCTGATCTGGGCCAACAGGGCCTGGCTGACCGAGGTGCGGGCCGAGACCCTTGCCGAGGCGCACGAGCAGGGTCTCAGCTTCGATCGCGGCGCCGACGCCATCGTGGCTGAGGCTTCGCGCCTGAACGCGCGTCAGGACGGCTTCCGCTGGGTGTCGTCAGATGGGCGCCGCAAGGCCTGGCGCATCCTGGCCGAGCCTCTGGCGGGCGGGCGCGGCGCCGTCATCGCCTTCGCCATCGACATGACCGAGGCCGAGGAGACGCGCGACACCCTGCGCCGTCACGTCGAGGCCCACGACGAAACCCTGAATCACCTGGCCGACGCCGTGGCCATCTTCGGCCCGGCCAAGCGGCTGGCCTTCCACAACACCGCCTTCCAGTCGCTGTTCAACATCGACCCGGCCTGGCTGGACGAGCGCCCGACCCACGCCGAGCTGCTGGACCGCCTGCGCCAGAAGCGCCAGCTGCCCGAGGTCATCGACTACGCCGGGTGGAAGGCCAGCGAGCTGGAATTCTACGGCGCCGCCGAGGCCTCGCCCGACGACAGCTGGTCCCTGCCCGACGGGCGGACCCTGCGCGTGGTGCGCCAGCCGCATCCGCTCGGCGGCATCCTGCTGATCTTCTCGGACATCACCGACGAGCTGCAGCTGCGCAGCCGCTACAACGCCCAGATCCAGGTCCAGACGGCGACGCTGGACAAGCTGAACGACGCCGTCGCCGTCTTCGGCTCGGACGGGCGGCTGCGGCTGCACAACGACGCCTTCGAGACCTTCTGGGGCGTGTCGGCGGAGCGGCTGATCGAGGCGGGCGATTTCGACGCCGTGGCCGCCCTGTGCCGCCCGGTTCTGGACGACGCCGCCCTGTGGCTGGGGCTGAAGGCGCGCGTCGCCGACCCCGATCCCGAAAGCCGCGTGCCCATCTCGGGCGAAGGCCGCACCGACGACGACCGCGTGGTGTCCTGGCAGACCCGCCCCCTGCCCGACGGCGCCACCCTGGTCGCCTTCTCCGACGTCACCGCCCGGCGCGAGCTGGAACAGGCCCTGGCCGCCAAGGAAGCCGCCCTGGCCGAAAGCCAGGCGCTGAAGCGCGAGTTCGTCGGCAGCGTCTCCTATGAACTGCGCACCCCTCTGACCACCATCGTCGGCTATTCCGAACTGCTGGAAGCCATGGGCGACCTGCCCGAGCGCAGCCGCCAGCACGCCGGGGCCATCCGCGTCGCCGCCAGCCATCTGGCCCGCTCCATCGACGACGTGCTGGACATGGCCCAGATCGACGCCGGGGAGATGGAGCTGACGCTCGGCGACATGCGCGTCTGCGACCTTCTGGAGGCCGCCGCCGAAAAGGTGCGGGCCAAGATCGAAGGCCGCGGCGCCGTCCTGACCGTCGCCTGTCCGCCTCGTCTCAAGCCGATCCGCGGCGACGCCCGCCGCATCGGTCAGGCCGTCGATCACCTGCTGGAAAACGCCTGCCGCGCCGTGTCCGAGGGCGGGGCCGTGACCCTGACCGCCGAGGTCGGCGCGGGCGAGGTCCGCATCCGCGTCGAGGACACCGGGCGGGGCATCCCCTATCATCTTCAAGCCCACGTCTTCGACCGCTTCGTGCGGCGCGAGCGCGGTGGGCCGGGCGTGGCCCTGGCCCTGGTCAAGGCCCTGGTCGAACTGCACGGCGGCTGGGCCGAGGTTCAGTCCGAACCGGGCAAGGGCGCGGCCTTCATCCTGCACCTGCCGGTCGAGGCCACGGCCCCCACGGCGGCGCCGGAACTGCTGCTGGGCTGATGTTCGCCTGATCTCGTGCTAGAGGGCGTGTCCAAGCCCTCAGGACGACCCCATGGCCGACACGACCCGCCCCCTGCTCAAGACCGCCATCATCTATGATTTCGACGGCACTCTGGCGCGGGGCAATATGCAGGAGGTCAGTTTCATCCCCTCGATCGGGATGACGCCGGCCCAGTTCTGGAACGAGACCGTCCGCCCACGGACCATCGCCTCCGACGGCGACGGCATCCTGATGTACATGCAGATGATGCTGCAAACGGCGCGCGAGCAGGGCTCGCCTGTCACGCGTCAGACGTTGCGGGATCACGGCCGCGACGTGGCGCTGTTCGAGGGGCTGCGGGATCGCTCCTGGTTCGACCGCATGAACGAATTCGGCGCCCAGTACGGCCTCGAGATCGAGCACTACATCATCTCGGCGGGCCTGGAAGAGATGATCCAGGGCTGCCCCATCGCCGAGGCCTTCACCCACGTCTTCGCCTCGAAATACGCCTATGACGAAAACGAGGTCGCCGTCTGGCCCGCCGTCGGCGTCAACTACACCACCAAGACCCAGTACCTGTTCCGCATCAACAAGGGCGTGCACAACCACTGGGACGACGAACGCATCAACCGCTTCATCCCCGACGAGGAGCGCCCCATTCCGTTCGACCGGATGATCTTCCTCGGCGACGGCGACACCGACGTGCCGACCATGAAGATGATGCACACCAAGGGCGGCTTCTCGATCGCCGTCTATGACCCCGACAATACGCCGCGCGACCACAACAAGATCCACCGCCTGATCTCGGAAGACCGTGTCAACTTCGTCGCCGAGGGCGACTATCGCGAGGGCACGCCGGTCGACCTGATCGTCAAGGGCCTGATCGGCCGCATCGCCGTCAACTACGGCCGGATGCCGGCGGACTGATTGTCCGGTCGCGGGCGAGATCAAACGTCAGATCGGCTCGGACGCCACCCGTCAGCATATGGCGGGTGATGCGCTCGAAGGCCTGAATGAAGACGGCCAGTTCGGCGCGACGTTCTGGCGGCAGATCAACTGGCGCCAGTCCCAGAAGCCCCGCCTCCTGTTCGCAGCGCCAGTCCAGCACGGCGGTGAACGTGGGCACCTTCAGGAACAGGACGGCGTCGAAGCGGGCGAACAGGTCGGCGTAGGGCCCGGCCAACGCCTCGTTGACGGCGCGTCGCCATGCCTCCTGCCCGTCCCGCTCGCGTTCCAGCGCATTGATCGGCGCCGTGAGGTCCGCCTCAGCTTGCGCCGTCGCCCCCAGACACCAGCCATCCACCAGCACCGCCGACGGGCGGCCCGCGAACAGCGGCCATTGCGCCTCGGGGCGGCGATCATCGGCAAGCTTGTCGAAGGCGGGAAGGGCTGTGCGGCTGTCGGGACCGGCGGCGCGCAGGGCTTCCACCGTCGCCTCCAGCAGCCCCAGGTCGTGCGTCCCCGGCGGCCCCCGCACGGCGAACAGGGGATGGACCGCCCTGCCCTTGGCCTCGCGCTCGGCCTTCGTCAGATAGACATCGTCCAGCGACAGATGCGCCGCGCCCCAGCCTTCGGCGGCGGCGCGGGCCAGCGTGGTCTTGCCGCTGCCTTGCGCCCCGGCGATCCCGATCAGCGGGACATGGCCGGGCCGCGCATGGGCGTTGATGAGGGCCCCGACCGCGTCCAGCAGCCGGGCGTCGATCATCTCAGTGCTGGCTTTGCGGCAGGCGCACGATCAGGCCGTCCAGGTCGTCGCTGACGCGGATCTGGCAGGACAGACGGCTGTTCGGCTCGACGTTCTCGGCGAAGTCGAGCATCGACTCCTCCATGGCCGAGGGGCGACCCGTCTCGGCGGCGAAGGCCTCGTCCACATAGACGTGGCAGGTGGCGCAGGCGCAGGCGCCGCCGCAGTCGGCGTCGATGCCCGGCACATTGTTGCGGATCGCGCCTTCCATGACGCTGAGGCCGGTCTTGACCTCGACCGTGTGCTCGGTCCCGTCGTGCTCGATATAGGTGATCTTGGCCATGCAGGCGTCTTAGCCCAGGCCGCGTTGTAGGCAAGCCCAGACGGCGATGAAAAAGCGGTCGAGCCGCTCCGCCTCCTCGTGCCGTCCTTCCGGGGCGCGAAGCGAACCCGGAACCCAGACGCCAGAAACCGCTCAGCCCCAGCCTGATGAACCGCCTGGGCCCCGGATCGCCCCTGCGGGCATCCGGGGTGACGGCATACGGAAATCGCGCATGAAAAACCCCCGGAGCCTGTCGGCGCCGGGGGCTGTTCGGATCCAAAGGCAGGAGGCTCTTAGGCCGCCGCGCGCTTGCGGCTCGGCGCGACCATCAGCTTCTTGGTCTCGGCGATGGCCTTGGCCGGGTTCAGCCCCTTGGGGCAGACCTGGGCGCAGTTCATGATCGTGTGGCAGCGATACAGCTTGAAGGGGTCCTCAAGGTCATCGAGGCGCTTCTGGGTCGCATCGTCGCGGCTGTCCGAGATCCAGCGGTAGGATTGCAGCAGGGCCGCCGGGCCGAGGTACTCTTCCTGGTTCCACCAGTAGCTGGGGCAGGAGGTCGAGCAGCAGGCGCACAGGATGCACTCGTACAGGCCGTCCAGCTTCTCGCGGTCGGCGGGCGACTGCAGACGCTCGGTTTCCGGGTCCGGCTCGTCCGACTGGAGGTAGGGCTGGATCGAGTCGTACTGGGCGTAGAACAGCGACAGGTCCGTCACCAGGTCCTTGACCACCGGCTGGTGAGGCAGGGGGGCGATGGTGATGTTGTGCGACGAGCACTCATCCATGCCCTTGGTGCAGGCCAGGGTGTTGCGACCGTCGATGTTCATCGAGCAGGAGCCGCAGATGCCTTCACGGCACGAGCGACGGAAGGACAGGGTCGGGTCGATCTCGTTCTTGATGTGGATCAGGGCGTCCAGAAGCATGGGGCCGTGATCGTCGGACGAGACCTCGAAGCTGTCCCAGCGCGGATCGGAATCCGTTTCCGGGTCGTAGCGATAGACCTTGTAGGTCTTGACGTTCTTGGCGCCGGCCGGGGCCTTGTGGACCTTGCCGGTCGTGGGCTTGGAGCCGCGCGGGAGAGTGAGCTGAACCATCTGCGGGACTCCCTTAGTAAACCCGAGCCTTGGGCTCGATGTAGGCCACGTCGTCGGTCATCGTGTATTTGTGGACCGGACGGTAGTCGATCTGAACGCCTTCGCCCGGACGCTTCCAGGCCAGGGTGTGCTTCATCCAGTTGACGTCGTCGCGGTCGGGGAAGTCCTCGCGGGCGTGGGCGCCGCGCGATTCCGTGCGGTTGGCCGCGCCTTCGATGGTCACGAGGGCCTGGGCGATCAGGTTGTCGTATTCCAGGGTCTCGATCAGGTCCGTGTTCCAGATCAGGCCGCGATCCGTGGTCTTGATGTCGGCGCCGGCGGCGTCGATGGCGCGCAGCTTGGCGACGCCCTCGTCCAGGGTCTTGCCGGTACGGAAGACGGCGGCGTCCGACTGCATGGCGCGCTGCATTTCAAGGCGCAGCTTGGCGGTCGGGGTCGAGCCCGAGGCGTTGCGGAAGCGGTCCAGACGGGCCAGGTGCTCGTCGGTCTGGGCCTTGGAGGCCGAGGGCACGGCCGAGGCCTTGTCGACGACTTCACCGCAGCGCAGGCCGACGGCGCGGCCGAACACCACCAGGTCGGTCAGCGAGTTGGAGCCCAGACGGTTGGCGCCGTGCACCGAGACGCAGGCGGCCTCGCCCACGGCCATCAGGCCCGGAACCACGCTGTCGGGGTTGCCGTCGCGCAGCGTCAGGACTTCGCCGTGATAGTTGGTCGGGATGCCGCCCATGTTGTAGTGGACCGTCGGCAGGACCGGGATCGGCTCCTTGGTCACGTCGACGCCGGCGAAGATCTTGGCCGATTCCGAGATGCCCGGCAGGCGCTGGTGCAGGATCTTCGGGTCCAGGTGGTCCAGGTGCAGGAAGATGTGGTCCTTGTTCGGGCCCACGCCCCGGCCTTCGCGGATTTCGATGGTCATGGAGCGCGAGACCATGTCGCGCGGGGCCAGGTCCTTCACGGTCGGCGCATAGCGCTCCATGAAGCGCTCGCCTTCCGAGTTGGTCAGATAGCCGCCTTCACCGCGGGCGCCCTCGGTGATCAGACAGCCGGCGCCATAGATGCCGGTCGGGTGGAACTGCACGAACTCCATGTCCTGCAGCGGCAGGCCGGCGCGCAGCACCATGGCGTTGCCGTCGCCGGTGCAGGTGTGGGCCGAGGTGGCCGAGAAGTAGGCGCGGCCGTAACCGCCGGTCGCCAGCACCACCATCTTGGCGCGGAACTGGTGCATCTGACCATTGTCGAGCTGCAGGGCGGTGACGCCGGTGCACGCGCCGTCCTGCATGATCAGGTCCAGGGCGAAGTATTCGACGAAGAACTTGACCTCGCGACGGACCGACTGGCCGTAGAGGGTGTGCAGGATGGCGTGGCCGGTGCGGTCAGCGGCGGCGCAGGTGCGCTGCACCGGGCCTTCGCCGAAGTTGCGGGTCATGCCGCCGAAGGCGCGCTGGTAGATCTTGCCTTCTTCGGTGCGCGAGAAGGGCACGCCCCAGTGTTCCAGCTCGTAAACGGCCTTGGGCGCGTTGCGGACCAGGTATTCGATGGCGTCCTGGTCGCCCAGCCAGTCCGACCCCTTGACGGTGTCGTACATGTGCCACTGCCAGCTGTCCTCGCCCATGTTGCCCAGCGAGGCGGAGATGCCGCCCTGCGCCGCGACCGTGTGGCTACGTGTGGGGAAAACCTTGGTGACGCAGGCGACCTTCAGGCCCTGCTGGGCGGCGCCCAAAGCGGCGCGGAGGCCCGAACCGCCCGCGCCGACGACGACGACGTCGTATTCGTGATCGATAAGCTCGTAAGCAGCCATGACGGGATCAGACTCCGGCGGGCAGCGGGGCGGAGCCCATCGCCACACGCACGATGAAGAAGATGCTGGCGGCGGCCAGCACGAGGAAGACGAGGTTCGACAGGTTGATCAGGGTCGTCCGGGTCGAGGGCGCGGGGACGTAGTCCTCGATGATCACCTTCCAGGCCAGGCTGGCGAACAGGAAGAAGACGATCGCCGTCACGGCCAGCAGGCCCATGTTCAGCGCGCTGCCGAACCAGGCGACCACGGCCTCATAGCCGGCGCCGGCCAGGGTGAAGGCGCTGGACAGGACCCACAGGCCCAGCGGCATGAGGGCCAGCAGGGCCAGCTTCTCGATCTTCCATTCGCCGGCGCCGTGGCGCTCGGAGACCTTCACATGGTTCTTGAACTTGGGGGCGGCGCTCACAGCGAAACCTTTCCGGCGGCGAACAGGACGGCCCAGAACAGCACGACCAGGACCAGGGGGCCCCAGACGGCGATGTTGGCCATCAGATTGGCGGACTTCAGATCAAGGCCCTTGCCGGCGTCGTTGATCAGGTGGCGCGTCCCGTTCAGCAGGAAGGAGAACAGGACCAGCGACAGGCCGAACCAGATGAACAGGCCGAACGGCGAGGACGAGCAGGCCAGAACCTTGGCGTAGGCTTCAGGTCCGGCGGCGACGGCCGCGACCCAGGCCAGCAGCAGGACGGCGCCGATGGTGGCCGCGCCGATGGTGACGCGGAACAGGATGGAGGCCGTCATGGTCACGTGCCACCGCCAGACGTCGGTGAAGGGCGACATCGGCGCCACATGGCCATTGGGATGGCGGACGTAGCGGCCAGTCGGGTCGCCCGCACCCTGGGGAAGGTTCGACATGCGAATGATTCTCAAAAAACCTGTGGAAAAACAGGTCCGGTTGCAGTGCGATAGGCTTTAGTGACCGCAAAGGCCGGGTGTCAACGAACCGGGCCGTATAAGCGCTGCGGATCGCGATTTCCTGATCAGGCCTCGCGAATCGCTCGCAACAGGGCGGCTTTATCGTCCGCCGACAGAGGCACGGCGCCGGGGCGGCCCCAGATCGGATCGGGCCACAAGCCGTCGTCGCGTCGACGCCCGACGACGTGGACATGAAGCTGGCGCGTGACATTGCCCAGAGCCGCCGTGTTCAGCTTGTCGACGGGGCGCCCCGCCGCCTGACCCAGGGCGCGGACCCGTTCGCCCGCCCGCACCATCTCCTCCATCAGAGCGGCGCGCTGCTCGGCGGTCAGGTCATTCAGCTCGACCGCCCCGTCCACGCGGGGCAGCAGGATCAGCCAGGGGAAGCGGGCGTCGTCCTGCAGCCGCACCTGGCACAGGGGCCAGTCGACGGCGAAGACGGACCCGGCCTCGAAGGCGGGATCAGCGCGAAACTCAGTCATGTCAGATGCTCGTCCTCGAACCAGCGCAGGCGATAGGCGTTCATCGCCGTCGTCGCCAGCCGCGTCGTCAGCCGCCAGTTGACCACGACCCCCACCGGCGCCCCGATGACCGGGATCAGCTGGGCCATCTTGGCCAGGTCGATGTAGTCGCGGTACTCCAGCTGGAACTTGCGCCAGTCGAAGTCCTCGATGCGTTCGGGCTGGTGCAGGCCCTTGCCCGCCGCCTCCAGCGCCGCCAGGGCCTCGGGCCGATGCCGGGCGCTGGAAAAAGCCATCTGGAAGATGCGCAGCAGGAACAGCCGCTCGCTCAGGCTCTTGCCCGAATGGCCGTAGAGGGCGCCGATCTCAGCCAGCAGCTTGATCTTGATGGCCAGCAAGGCCGGAAAGTCCGCCGCCGCCAGCAGGAAGCCGCCCGCCCCCGCCACCCCGCCCTCGACGCTGGCCGTGGTGCGATAGAAGTCGACGCGGGTCTGGATCAGCTCTTCGCGCTTGCGAAGGCTGCCGTGCAGCAGGGGCCTGGCCGTGGTCCAGTCGGCGCCGGTCATGATGCCCCGCGTCGTCAACTCGACGCCCGAGGTCACGATCTGGTGCACCCGCTCGGGAATGATCCGATTGATCCGGTCCTGCGTCGCCCGCGTGGCCATGTCCCACAAGCCCGGGCGGCGCAGCTGGCGTTCACGCCAGGCCTCGGCTTCCGCGAGGACGCGGGCTTCGTACTGTCGATCGTCTTCCGCAGCGGTCATCATGCTTCTCTGGATCAGCGCGACCCTCGCAGGGGCCGACGAAAGGCGCAACGCCCGACGCTTGCTCCCGCTCCGCTGCGGGTCTAGACCGCCCGACATCGAGTACCGTTTCGCACACGCAACATCGACTGGAGAGACCTCTATGGCTCGCGCGAAGATCGCCCTTATCGGCGCCGGAATGATCGGCGGAACCCTGGCCCACGTGGCTGCGCGCGAAGCGCTGGGCGACGTCATCCTGTTCGACATCGCCGAAGGCACGCCGCAAGGCAAAGCCCTCGACATCGCCGAGGCCTCGGCCGTCTTCGGTCAGGACGTGGCCCTGAAGGGCGCCAACGACTACGCCGACATCGCGGGCGCCGACGTCTGCATCGTCACCGCCGGCGTGCCGCGCAAGCCGGGCATGAGCCGCGATGACCTGATCGGCATCAACCTGAAGGTCATGAAGGCCGTCGGCGAGGGCATCAAGCAGCACGCCCCCAACGCCTTCGTCATCTGCATCACCAACCCGCTCGACGCCATGGTCTGGGCCCTGCAGAAGTTCTCGGGTCTGCCCAAGGAGAAGGTCGTCGGCATGGCCGGCGTGCTGGACTCGGCGCGTTTCGCCTACTTCCTGGCGGAAAAGACCGGCGTCTCGGTGCAGGACATCCACGCCTGGACCCTGGGCGGTCACGGCGACGACATGGTGCCGATGGTGCGCCACTCGACCGTGGGCGGCCTGCCGCTGCCGGACGCCGTCGCCGCCGGCTTCCTGAGCCAGGCCGACCTGGACGCCATCGTCGAGCGCACCCGCAAGGGCGGCGGCGAGATCGTGGCCCTGCTGAAGACCGGCTCGGCCTTCTACGCCCCGGCTGAATCCGCCATCGCCATGGCCAAGTCCTACCTGCTGGATCAGAAGCGCGTCCTGCCCTGCGCCGTCTGGCTGTCGGGCGAGTACGGCCTGTCGGACCTCTACGTCGGCGTCCCGGCCCTGATCGGCGCCGCCGGCGTCGAGAAGATCGTCGAGTTCACCACCAACGACGACGAAAAGGCTATGTTCGCCAAGTCGGTGGAATCGGTGAACGGCCTGATCCAGGCTTGCAAGGACATCGAGCCTTCCTTGGCTTAAGGGCGCTAACGCGAGCCGCGCGGCGGCTCGCTGCTCGAACGCTTAGGCGTCTGAAATACGAAGGGGGTCGTGCCGAAAGGCGCGGCCCTTTTTCGTGCGCCATCCTTTGAACCCGCTCATCCCGGCGGACGCCGGGATCCAGCGCTTTGGCTACAAGCGCTGGGCCAGGATCAAGGCGCCCGTTTCCACCGGCACATTTGAGGCTCTCACTGGATCCCAGCGTCCGCCGGAATGAGCGGCGAGGGAATGGGCCGCCTCAGGCGTGAACCGCCTCTTCCTCCTCGTCGTCCTCGCCCCTCTGCTCCAGCCAGGACGCGCTGCGCATCTCGTTCAGACGCGACACCGTCCGTTCGAACTCGAAGGCGCCGACGCCCTCGGCGTAGAGGGCTTCCGGTTCGGCCTCGGCCAGGACCACCAGCCGCGTCTTGGCCTCGTAGAGGGCGTCGATCAGCGTCACCAGGCGCCGGGCCTCGTGGTGGTTGGCCGGGCTGAGCCTCGGCACGTCGGACAGGAACAGGGTGTGGAAGCGCCGGGCGACGGCCAGATAGTCCTGCGGCCCCAGCGGCGATCCGCACAGCTCGCTGAAACTGGCCCGCGCCATGCCGCCGACCGTGCGCTGGACCCGAACCTGACGGCCCAGCACCGGCAGGGCCGCGGGCTCCTCGGGCTCGCCGCCCTTGAGATCCGACCACAGGGTCTCGAAGCCGGAACGCGCCGTGTCGTCCAGCGGTGCGAACCAGACCTTGGCCCCGGCCATCCGGTCCAGCCGGAAGTCGCGCGCCCCTGCCGTCTCCACCACCTCGCAACGTTCCCGCAGGATGTCGATGAAGGGCAGGAAGAGCTGGCGGTTGATGCCGTTCTTGTAGAGGTCTTCCGGCGCGCGGTTCGAGGTGATGGCCAGCACCACCCGCTTCTCGAACAGGGCGTCGAACAGCCGGCCCAGGATCATGGCGTCGGCGATGTCGGTGACCTGCAGTTCGTCAAAGCACAGCAGCCGGGCTTCCGAGGCGATCAGGGCCGCGATCGGCGGGATGGGATCATCGCCCTTGGCGGTGCCGAACACAGCCTTGCGGGTGCGAGCGTCGCCGTCGCGCCACTGTTTCACCAGGTCGTGGATGCGGGCCATGAAGGCGTGGAAGTGCGCGCGGACCTTCTTCTGCTCGGGCGTGGCCGAGTAGAACAGGTCCATCAGCATGGACTTGCCGCGCCCAGGCGGTCCCCAGATGTAGATGCCCTTCACTTCGGGCGGGCGGCCGAACAGGCCCTTCTTCGCCAGATCCGCCTCCAGCCGTTCCAGCGCGGCCAGCAGCTCCAGTTGTTTCGGATCGGGGGCGATGACGCCCTCTTCGACGCGGATGTCGTAGGCGTTGCGGATACGGGAGGTCATGCCAGCGGCATAGCCTCAAGGGGCCGATCAGGAAAGGCGGCGGGCTTTCCGTTGCGCGGCGGACGGAATATTTGGGTAAAACTGGTTGCTTCGCGCTTGCGAAAGACCCAAATGCAGAACCGCTTTTCTCCCCAGCGCCCCTACAAGGATAATTAAATCATGGGCTATCGCGTCGCCGTCGTTGGCGCCACCGGCAATGTCGGTCGCGAAATGATGAACATCATCGAGGAACTGAACTTCCCCGTCGACAAGATGCACGCGATCGCCTCACGGAAATCCAAGGGCGTGGAGGTTTCCTTCGGCGACAAGACGCTGAAATGCGAGGATCTTGAGCAGTTCGACTTCTCGACCGTCGACCTCGTCCTTATGAGCGCCGGCGGCAAGGTGTCCAAGGAATGGTCGGAAAAGATCGGCAAGGCCGGTCCCATCGTCATCGACAACTCCTCGGCCTTCCGGATGGACCCAGACGTGCCGCTGATCGTGCCGGAGGTGAACCCCGACGCGGTCAAGCTGGCGCGCAAGAAGAACATCGTCGCCAACCCCAACTGCTCGACCGCCCAGCTGGTCGTGGCGCTCAAGCCCCTGCATGACGCGGCCAAGGCCAAGCGCGTCGTGGTCTCGACCTATCAATCCGTGTCGGGCGCCGGCAAGGAAGGCATGGACGAGCTGTGGAACCAGACCAAGGCCATCTACGGCCTGGGCGACGCCACGCCGAAGAAGTTCCCCAAGCAGATCGCCTTCAACGTCATCCCCTACATCGGCTCGTTCCGCGACGACGGCTATACCGACGAGGAAGCCAAGATGTGGGACGAGACCCACAAGATGATCGACCCGTCGATCAAGCTGACCGTGACCTGCGTCCGCGTGCCGGTCTTCGTCGGCCACTCGGAATCGGTGACGGTCGAGTTCGATCGCCCGATCGAGCCGGACGAGGCCCGCGAAATCCTGCGCGAGGCGCCCGGCGTCATGGTCATCGATAAGCTGGAGCACGACGGCTACATCACCCCCGTCGACGCCGCCGGCGACCACGCCGTCTTCGTCAGCCGCATCCGCAAGGACCCGACGGTCGAGAACGGCCTGTCCTTCTGGGTCGTGTCCGACAACCTGCGCAAGGGCGCGGCCTTGAACGCCGTGCAGATCGCCCAGCTGCTGGACGAAACCGGCGTCATCACCCCGTCGAGCGGCTATCGCACGCTGACGGTTTAAGCGAAGGGGGCCTAACGCCCCGCGCGCGGCGCGGGGCTGCTTGAGGCCCCTGTTCTATCCTCTCCAAGCCTCCGCGGCGTCTCTGGCGCGGCGGAGGCCGAAAGGTCCGCCCTGTGACCGCGCCCCCCTCCCCGAACTCGTCCGAAGCCCGCACCGCCCTGGCGGCCGGGACGATCTGCTACCTGCTGTGGGGCTTCATCCCCCTGGTCTTCCAGCAGATGGCCCATCAGGGCGCCGACGCCTGGGAGATCATGGGCCACCGCGCGGTCTGGGGCGTGCTGTGGTCGCTGCTGCTGGTGCTGATCGCGCGTCAGTGGCGCCAGGTCGTCTCCGTCTTCCGCCAGCCGAAAGTGCTGGGCTGGCTGGCCCTGTCGGCGGTGCTGATCGCCACCAACTGGACCACCTACGTCATCGCCGTGAACAACGGCCGGACGCTGGACGCCTCGCTCGGCTACTACCTCAACCCCCTGCTCAACATGGCCGCCGGGGCCTGGCTGTTCCGGGAAAGGATCGACCGCTTCGGCGCCGCCGCTATCGGCCTGGCCGCCGTCGGCGTGGTGCTTCAGGCCGTGGCCCTCGGCCACGCCCCTTGGGTGTCCCTGCTGCTGGCCTTCAGCTTCGCCGGCTACGGCATCATCCGAAAGCGCGTCGCGGTCGACGCCCAGACGGGTCTGTTCATGGAATGCCTGCTGCTGGCCGCGCCTGGTCTGGCCTGGGTCATCTTCATCGAGACGACGGGACAGGGCCATTTCACCGCCAACCCGGCCGCGACAATGTGGCTGCTGTTCGCCGGTCCCGCCACGGTCATCCCGCTCGCCCTGTTCGCCTGGGCGGCGCGGCGCATGCCCCTGTCCAGCATGGGCTTCCTGCAGTTTCTGGCCCCGACCATCGTCTTCTTCATCGGCATGATCCAGGGCGAGGCGCTCGGAGCCCTGCGCATCGCCTCCTTCGCCTTCATCTGGCTGGGCGCGGGCGTCTTCGCGGTCGGGGCGGTGCTCAAGGTGCGCCGGGGCAGCCGCACCGCCGAAACCATCGTCGCCCCCGAGCCCGGCCTGCTGGACGACCCCGCCGAGGATCGCATGGCCGCGATGGACGACGACCCGGCCTCCTCGCGCTGAAGCCCGGACAGAACCCACGTTGAGGTCCGACGCCGTTCCAGCCTAGAAGGGGTGATGATCCGCGCCCGCTCTCTCGCCGCCCTCACCCTGTCTATCGTCCTAGCGGCCGGCTCGTCCGCCTGCGCCCAGAGCGTGGGCATGCAGGGGGGCGGCGATGAAGTCATCCGCACCGCGCGGACGGAGGCGCCCGTCGCTGCGACCCCGCCGGTCGTCGTGCCGACCACGGCCGAGACCTTCGACGCCGTCAGCAACACCCTGGACGCCGCCGCCGAAGCCTGGTCGTCGGGCGATGTGGACGCGGTCATGGCCACCTATGTCGCCGACGAGCCCCTGCTGGTCTTCCTTGGCGACACCCCGATCAAGGGCCCGGACGCCGTGCGCGCCGCCCTGGAAGCTCGCGCCGTCCAGCCCGGCGGCTTGGGTCAGATGACCTATGAGTGGTTCGAGACCCTGCAGTTCGACGTCAACACCACGGTCGTCTCGGGCCGCGTGGTGATGCGTCGTGAAGGCAAGACCCATCGCGGCCTCTTCACCCGCGTCCTGCGCCGCACCGAAGACGGCTGGCGCATCGTCCACGACCAGTTGGCCTGGGGCGCCGACGCCTGATCGAGGCCTGGGTGATCCACAGGTCGCGCGGTTGCGGCCCGTGTGGCCGAACAAGATGCGTGGCGCGGCCCGTCAAACAGAGGCGTTGGGCGACGGCGGCGTGATCTCGCGGTGCAGGACCCGTTCGCGCCAGGCGGTGTAGAGACCGCTGCCGACGATCAGCGCGGCCCCCGCCAGGGTCGCCGCCGTCGGCGCGTCGCTCAGCAGCAGCCAGCCCAGAACCACCGCGCCGACCATCTGCAGATAGTCCAGCGGGGCCAGGGCCGAAACCGGCGCGTGTTGCAGCGAGGTGGTCATCAGCAGCTGCGCCAGACCGCCCGCCAGACCGCCCGCCGCCAGAACGGCCAGCACCGCCCAGCTATGGCTGTGGCCGTCGATCAAGGTCAGGACCCCGCCGACCGTGGCGCAGGCGACGAAGAACCAGAAGACGATGGCGGTGGCCGATTCCGTCTTGCCCAGCTGACGCAGGGTGACGGTGACGGCGGCGGCGACGAAGGCCCCGCCCAGGGCGAACAGCAGGCCGGCCAGCGGCGGCGCGCCCTCGGCGCCGGGACGCACCATGACCAGAACGCCGAGGAAGCCCAGCACGACCGCCGTCCAGCGATGCCGCCCCACCTTCTCCTTCAGGAAGAGGATGGACAGCAGGGTGGCGAAGATGGGGGCGGTGAAGCCGATGGTCGTGGCGTCGGCCAGAGGCAGAAGCTTCAGCCCCTGGAAGATCAGCAGGATGCCGGTCACGCCCAGGGCGCAGCGCCAGACATGAACCATGGGTCGGCGGGTCGAGAGCGAGGCCAGCCCGCCCTTCGCGCTCTGAACCCAGAACAACACCACCGGCAGGCCGAAGAGCGAGCGGTAGAAGACCATCTCGCCCGCCGAGACGGGCTCCAGCGTCGCCGCCCACTTCATCAGGGCGTACATCAGGGAGAAGCTGAGGGCGGCTGCGGCCCGCAGCGCCATGCCGTAGCTGGTCCCCTGTCTGACGCCCTGGCGGCTCATCCGCCGGTCAGGCCTGACGGAAGCCGAGCACGTCCTGCATGTCATAGAGGCCGGGGCGGCGGTTGCGGACCCAGGCGGCGGCGGCCACGGCGCCCTTGGCAAACAGCGAGCGGTCGATGGCCGAGTGCGACAGGGTCAGCAGCTCGTCTTCCGATCCGAACAGGACCGTATGCTCGCCGATGACGCCGCCGGCGCGCAAGGACGCAAAACCGATCTTGCCCGGTTCGCGCGGGCCGGTGATGCCGTCGTAGGGGGCGGTCTTCAGCTCTTCCAGATCGCGACCCCGGCCGTTGGCGGCGGCCTCGCCCAGCATCAGGGCGGTGCCCGAGGGGGCGTCCACCTTGCGCCGGTGATGGGTCTCCAGCACCTCGATGTCCCAGTCGCGCCCGTCCAGACGCTGGGCCGCGTGCTCGACCAGACCGATCAGGATGTTGAGACCCAGCGAGAAGTTGCCGCTGCGGACAATGGCGATCTTTTCCGCCGCCGCCTCGATCAGGGCGTCCTGTTCCGGCGACAGGCCGGTGGAGCCGATGACCAGGGCCGGACCGCCGCGCTCGGCGCAGGCGCGCGCAAGTTCGACCGAGGCCTCAGGCGTCGAGAAGTCGATGATGACGTCGCACAGCTTCAGGTCGGGCGTCTCGCCGCGGTCGAAACGGGCAGCGACCACCACGTCCTCACGGGCGTCCAGAACTTGCGAAACGGCGCGGCCCATACGGCCCCGGGCGCCGGAGATGCCGGCGTGGAAGATGTCGCTCACACAGTCTCTTTCGGATTGTCAGCGTCGCCGCCCAGGATATCAGCCCAGAACCGCTTGGCCTTGCCCGCGAAGCTGGAGTTGCGCGGATTCTGGCTTTCCCCGAACGAGGCGGCCAGCTCCTGCATCAGTTCCTTCTGACGCGGGGTCAGATCGGCGGGGGTCTCGACGAACAGTTCCACCACCAGATCGCCGCGCTGGCGGCCGTTCAGGTGGGGCATGCCCTTGCCCTTGATGCGGATGGTCTTGCCGGTCTGGGCGCCAGCGGGCACCTCGACCGTGGCCTTGCACTTGCCGTCGCAGGCCTCGGACACCAGGCAGGGGGCGTCGACGACGCCGCCCAGGGCCGCCACCGTCATCGGCACCGGCACCGTGACCAGCAGGTCCAGGTTGTCGCGCTCGAACAGTTCGTGGTCGTGCACCGACAGGAAGACATAGAGGTCGCCGCGCGGACCGCCGCGCTGACCGGCCTCGCCCTCGCCCGACAGGCGGATGCGTGAGCCGTCGTCGACGCCGGCGGGAATCTTGAGGCTGAGCTGGCGGTTCTTGCGGACCTGGCCGTGACCGTGACAGGTCCCGCAGGGGTCGGCGATCATCTCGCCCGAGCCGCCGCAGCGGGGGCAGGTGCGCTCGACCTGGAAGAAGCCGTTGGCCTGACGCACGCGCCCGGCGCCGCCGCAGGTGGAGCAGATGGTCGGCTTGGTCCCGGCCTTGGCGCCCGAGCCGTCGCAGACCTCGCAGGTCATGGTGGTGGGCACCGCGATCTCGACCTCGGCGCCCTTGTAGGCCTGCTCCAGGGTGATCTCGAGATCGTAGCGCAGATCCGAGCCGCGACGCGGTCCGCCCTGCTGCTGACGCCCGCCGCCCCGGCCGCCGAAGGCGTCCCCGAAGGCGTCGCCGAAGACCTGGGAGAAGATGTCGTTGATGTCGTGGAAGCCCTGGCCGCCGCCGCGTCCGAACGGGTCGCCGCCGCCGGCGCCGCCGTTCACGCCCGCATGACCATAACGGTCATAGGCCGCGCGCTTCTGTTCGTCCGACAGGACCGTATAGGCCTCGGAAATTTCCTTGAACTTGGCGAGGGAGTCTTCCGAGCCGCCGTTGCGGTCCGGGTGGTGAACCATGGCCAGCTTGCGATAGGCCGACTTCAGGCCCGGCGCGTCGATCGTGCGCTCGACCCCCAGGATTTCGTAATAGTCACGCTGCGCCATCAGGCGTTCGTCCTCTTACTTTTCTCGGCGCCCGCCGTCCGTGTTGAGCCTCGGATCGTGCGGTCGCGAATGACCCAAAGACCATGTCTGCTGACATGGGCGCCCGGTCGAATGATGCAAGTTTTATGAAACGGCCCCGCCTGCCGTCTGGCAAGCGGGGCCGGTCGTCATAAGCCGCGTTTCGTTACGCGTTCTTCTTGTCGTCTTCGTCCGAGACTTCCTCGAACTCGGCGTCGACCACGCCGTCGTCAGCCGGAGCGGCTTCCGACGCGCCGTCTTCACCGGCGCCCTGCTGCGCGGCGTACATGGCCTCGCCCAGCTTCATCGCCGCCTGGGACAGGGCGTTGGTCTTCTCGCGGATGGCCTCGGGGTCCGAGCCTTCCTTGGCCGCCTTCAGGTCGTCCAGGGCCGACTGGATGGTCGCCTTGGTGGCGTCGTCGACCTTGTCGCCGTGCTCGGCCAGGGCCTTCTCGGTCGAATGGATCAGGCTGTCGGCGCCGTTGGTCGCCTCGACCAGCTCCTTGCGGACCTTGTCGGCGGCGGCGTTGGCTTCGGCTTCCTTGACCATCTTCTCGATGTCGGCGTCCGACAGGCCGCCGTTGGCCTGGATGCGGATCGACTGTTCCTTGTTGGTCGCCTTGTCCTTGGCGGTGACGTGGACGATGCCGTTGGCGTCGATGTCGAAGGCGACCTCGATCTGCGGCATGCCGCGCGGCGCCGGCGGAATGCCCATCAGGTCGAACTGACCCAGTACCTTGTTGTCGGCGGCCATCGGACGCTCGCCCTGGAAGACCCGGATCGTCACGGCCGACTGGTTGTCGTCGGCGGTCGAGAAGACCTGGCTCTTCTTGGTCGGGATGGTGGTGTTGCGCTCGATCAGCGGGGTGAAGACGCCGCCCAGGGTTTCGATGCCGAGGGTCAGCGGGGTCACGTCCAGCAGCAGCACGTCCTTGACGTCGCCTTGCAGAACGCCAGCCTGAACGGCGGCGCCCAGGGCCACGACTTCGTCAGGGTTCACGCCCTTGTGCGGCTCCTTGCCGAAGAAGGCCTTCACGGCTTCCACGACCTTGGGCATGCGGGTCATGCCGCCGACCAGGACGACCTCGTCGATGTCGCCGGCCTTCAGACCGGCGTCGGCCAGGGCCTTCTTGCAGGGCTCGATCGTGCGCTGGATCAGGTCGTCGACCAGGGCTTCCAGCTTGGCGCGCGACAGCTTGATGTTCAGGTGCAGCGGGCCCGAGGCGTTCATGGTGATGAACGGCAGGTTGACCTCGTACTGAGCCGTCGAGGACAGCTCCTTCTTGGCCTTCTCGGCTTCTTCCTTCAGGCGCTGCAGGGCCAGCTTGTCGGTCCGCAGATCGACGCCCTGTTCCTTCTTGAACTCGTCGGCCAGGTAGTCGACCAGACGCAGGTCGAAGTCCTCGCCGCCCAGGAAGGTGTCGCCGTTGGTCGACTTCACCTCGAAGACGCCGTCGCCGATCTCCAGGATCGAGACGTCGAAGGTGCCGCCGCCCAGGTCATAGACGGCGATCTTCTGGCCTTCGTGCTTCTCCAGGCCATAGGCCAGAGCAGCGGCGGTCGGCTCGTTGATGATGCGCAGGACTTCCAGGCCGGCGATCTTGCCGGCGTCCTTGGTCGCCTGACGCTGGGCGTCGTTGAAGTAGGCCGGAACGGTGATCACGGCCTGGGTCACGGTCTCGCCGAGGTAGGCCTCTGCGGCCTCCTTCATCTTGCCCAGGGTGAAGGCCGAAACCTGTTGCGGCGAATAGTCCTTGCCGTGGGCGCGCACCCAGGCGTCGCCCGTGGGACCCTTGACGATCTCATAGGGCACCATGCCCTTGTCCTTGGCCACCACCGGGTCATCGAAATTGCGGCCGATCAGGCGCTTGATGGCGAAGAAGGTGTTGGTCGGGTTCGTGACCGCCTGGCGGCGCGCAGGCTGGCCGACGAGGACCTCGCCGCTGTCCTGGATCGCCACGACCGACGGGGTCGTGCGGTTGCCTTCGGCGTTCTCGATGACCTTGGGGTTCTTGCCGTCCATGACGGCCACGCACGAGTTGGTCGTGCCGAGGTCGATGCCGATGATCTTGGCCATGAGCTTGTCTTTTCACTCCTTGCGGCGGGCGATGCGGCGGCCTTCGAAAAGCGCCGCGCGTGACCGCCCCCAGTTGGGCTGAAAGCCGTCCCGGACATCCGGTCGGGCGGGTTGAATGGTTTCGGTCGAAAGCCCCAAGAATTTCGGGGTTTCTTCCGGACAGGCCCGGATATGGGAAAGACCGCAGGGGCTGCAAGGGTTTCGTGCGGTTCAGGACGGATTCGGCGCCGTTTCCTACGCGAACCCTCTCCGTTGGGAGAGGGCTTGAGACTCGGAGAGCCGAAGGCGATCCGCAAGGCGAAAGGGTGAGGGGTTAAGATGTCAGTCGGCGTCAGCCGTATTGACGGCTCTGCGACGGCTTGCGCCGACAGACGCCGACGCCCCTCATCCGACCCTTCGGGCCACCTTCTCCCATCGGGAGAAGGGTCCTAAATGAAGAGAATGACCGCCGACCGTCCCCGCGAAACCCCGACCGGCCTGCCCGGCTTTCGCCTGTGGCCCGGCGCGCTGGACGCAGAAGCCCAACAGGCCCTGCTGACCGAGGTGATGGCGGCGGCGCAAACCGCGCCCTTCTATCGTCCCGTCACCCCCGGCGGACGGCCGTTTTCGGTCGAGATGACCGGCATGGGGCCGCTGGCTTGGGTCTCGGACCAGGCGGGCTATCGCTATCAGGCGACCCATCCGATCACCGAGCAGACCTGGCCGCCGATGCCGCAGACCCTGCTCGACCTATGGGACGCCCTGACCGGCTGGCCCGCCCCGCCCGACGCCTGTCTGGTCAACCTCTATCGCCATGAGGCGAAGATGGGCCTGCATCAGGACAAGGACGAGGCCGACCTGACCGCCCCCGTCTTGTCTGTGTCGCTGGGCGATACGGCGGTGTTCCGCATCGGCCCCGCCGAGGGCGGCAAGACGCAAAGCCTGAAGCTGGCCTCCGGCGACGTCTGCGCCCTGACGGGACCGGCAAGGCTGGCGCGGCACGGGATCGACCGCCTGCTGGCGGGGTCGTCGCAGCTGGTCCCTGGCGGCGGGCGCATCAATCTGACGCTGCGGCGGGCGCGCTGAAGGGGACTCGACGGCGGCGTCAAAGCCGGGCCACAGTCCCCGCCTCATTTTGACGCCGCACCGGAGACCCGCGATGACCCTGATCACCCGGCCCGAGGGCCTGAGCGCCGACCAGATCGCTCCCAGCCGCCGCAGTCTGGGCGTGGCCGCCCTCGGCGGCGTCGCCTTCGCCGCCTACGCCCCTGCCGCGCTGAGCCAGGCGGCCAGACCGATCACCACCGACAGCGCGGACCTGACCACCGCCAACGTCTCCTATGCCGCGCCCGACGGTTTCGACCTGCCGGCCTTCGTCGCCCGGCCCGAGGGCGAAGGCCCCTTCCCCGTCGTCATCGTCGTGTCGGAGATCTTCGGCGTGCACGAATACATCCGCGACATCTGCCGTCGCCTGGCCAAGGCCGGCTACGCCGCCGTCGCCCCGGCCTTCTTCGTGCGCAAGGCCGACCCCGCCCCGCTCAGCGACATGCAATCCATCATGACCATCGTGGCCGCCGCCGGATACGAGCAGGTCATGGGCGACGTGGCCGCCACGCTGGACTGGATCGGCCAGCAGACCTGGGCCAAGTCGGACAAGGTCGGGATCACCGGCTTCTGCTGGGGCGGCAAGGTGGTGTGGCAGGCCTGCGCCCGCTTCCCGATGCTGGACGCCGGGGTCGCCTGGTACGGCCGCCTGGCCCCCGCCGCCAACGCCACCGACGAACAGAAGACGGCGGGGCGCCCCTGGCCGGTCGATCTGGCGGGCGAGCTCAAGGCCCCGGTGCTGGGCCTCTATGGCAGACAGGACAGCGGCATTCCCAATGATACGGTCAAGGCGATGAACGACGCCCTGGCCGCCGCCGGCAAGACCGACAGCCAGATCATCCTCTACGACGACGCCCCGCACGGTTTCCACGCCGACTATCGCGCCAGCTACCGCGAGGCGGACGCGAAGGACGGCTGGGCAAGGTTGCTGGCCTTGTTCGAGGCGCGACTGAAGCACTGACCCCGCCATAGGCCCCTGCCGTCATTCCGGGGCGCGAAGCGAACCCGGAACCCAGGCGGTCGACACTTCACCGGCCATGCCATGAAGGCGAACGCCTGGGCCCCGGATCGTCCCTTCGGGCCGTCCGGGGTGACGGCGAAAGGATGCGGTTCAAATAAAAAAGGCCCGGAGCGTCTGCTCCGGGCCTTTCCCGTTCTCAATCAGCCGACACTCACGCCTTGGCGTCGAAATTCCCGCCGGTCGTGTTGGCTTCCGAATAGGCGCCGCCCGAGGCCGGGCCAGAGCCCTTGGCCGCGACCACCACCATGGCGGCGCGCACGGTGCGGCCGAACAGGGCGTAGCCGGGTTGCAGGGTCTGGATCACCGTGCCGCCCGGCACGCTGTCCGAGGGCTGCTCCATCACGGCCTGATGCAGGTGAGGGTCGAAGGCCTCGCCCGGCTCGGGCGCGACGCGCGTCAGGCCGTTGGACTCAAAGGCCGACAGCAGGGACTTCTGCGTCAGCTCCAGACCCGTCACCATGGCGGCGACCGGGCTGTCGGCCTCGACGCCCTCCAGCACCTTGGGCGCGGACAGCAGGCCGCGCTCCAAGGTGTCGGCCACGCTCAGAAGGTCCTTGGCGAAGCGCTGGATGGCGTAGGCGCGGGCGTCGTTGGCCTGGGTCTCGGCGCGGCGCTTGGTGTTCTCGGCGTCGGCCACGGCGCGCAGGGCGCGGTCCTTCCACTGGTCGCGCTCGGCGATCAGGGCGTCGACCACGGCCATGTCGCCGTCGTCCGCGCCTTCGGCTGCGGCATCGATGGCGGCCTCTCCCATATCCTGTTCGAGTTGGTCGCGGGTCTCGTCGTTGATGTCGTTCACGTCTCTTGTCCGTCCAGAATCCGGCCCAGCACCCGGGCGGTATAGTCCACCAACGGTATGACACGGGCATAGTTCAGTCTTGCAGGGCCGATGACGCCGATGGCGCCCAGCATCCGCTGCCGACCCGTCATATAGGGCGCCGCGATCACGGCGGAACCCGAAAGCGAAAACAACCGCGTTTCGGCCCCGATGAAGATGCGCACGCCCTGCGCGGCCCCAACGCCGTCCAGCAGGCCGATCAGCTGTTCCTTCTGCTCCAGGTCGTCGAACAGGACGCGCACCCGCTCCAAATCCTCGACCGCCTGGGCGTCCTGCAACAGGTTGGCGCGGCCGCGCACGATCAGGGACCGATCACGCTCGCCCCCGCCGGACCAGGCGGCCAGACCGTCCTCGACCAGACGGGCGGCGGCCACGTTCAGCTCGCGTCGAGCGGCGTCCAGCTCGGCGCTCATCTCGGTGCGCGCCTCGGCCAGGGGGCGGCCCTTCAGCCGAGCGTTGAGGAAGTTGGAGGCCTCGGTCAGGGTCGAGGGCGTCACCCCCGCCGACAGGGGCATCAGCCGGTTCTCGATGGTGCCGTCGTCGCCGACCAGAACCGCCAGGGCCTGATCATGGCCCAGGGCCACGAACTCGACGTGCTTGACCCCGGCGTCGCGCACCGGGCTGGCGACGATGCCCGCCCCGCCGGCCAGACCGGACAGAAGATTGGTGGCGGCGTCCAGGGCCTCTTCGAAATTGCGGCCCTTCCCCGCCAGCCGCGCGTCGATCTCGCGTCGCTCGTCCTGGCCGATGTCGCCGACCTCCAGCAGGCCGTCGACGAACAGACGCAAACCCGCATGGGTCGGCACCCGCCCCGACGAGGTGTGCGGCGAGGCCAAAAGGCCCGCCAGGGTCAGGTCCTGCATGGTGTTGCGGATCGACGCGGGCGACAGGGCCAGCCCCCCGCGCGAAATGGTGCGCGACCCGACCGGCTCGCCCGTCTCCAGATAGGTCTCGACGATGCGGCGGAAGATATCGCGCGCACGGGCGTCCAGCGTCCCCAACCCGGCGGGGGCGCTTCCGAACGGCGACGGGTGGGGGGCATACAGGCTCACGCTTTCAGGATAAGCACGCCGCACTCAGGTTCCAAGGAAATCCCATGCGCCCGTCCGAACGCACCCCCGAACAACTCCGCACCGTCACGCTGGAAACCGGCGTCAACCGCTACGCCGAGGGCTCGTGCCTGGTGTCGTTCGGTCACACCAAGGTCCTGTGCACCGCCTCGATCGAGGAAAAAGTGCCGGGCTGGATGCGCAACACCGGCCAGGGCTGGGTCACGGCCGAATACGGCATGCTGCCCCGCGCCACCCACACGCGCGGCCGTCGTGAAGCCGCCGCCGGCAAGCAGTCGGGCCGCACCCAGGAAATCCAGCGCCTGATCGGCCGCTCCTTGCGCGCCGTGGTCGACCTGAAGGCGCTCGGCGAGCGTCAGGTCCTGATCGACTGCGACGTCATCCAGGCCGACGGCGGCACCCGCACCGCCTCCATCACCGGCGCCTGGGTCGCCATGGCGACGGCGCTGAACTACCTCAAGGACGAGGGCGTGCTGAAGACCGACCCCATCATCGATCAGGTCGCGGCCGTGTCCTGCGGCATCTTCAACGACCTGCCGGTTCTGGACCTCGACTATGAGGAAGACTCCACCGCCGAGGCCGATTCCAACTTCGTCCTGACCGGCGCCGGCGGCATCGTCGAGATCCAGGCCACGGGCGAGAAGCGCGGCTTCTCGCGTCCCGAGTTCGACCGCCTGTTCGAACTGGCCGAGATCGGCTGCACCGACCTGTTCGCCCTGCAACGCGCGGCGCTCGGCAAGTAGGCTGGACCACTAAAAACCGAAGACTAGGCCGCGAGGGCTGATCAAGGCATGGTGGGGTCTTCTGCGAACGGAGATCCCCGCCCCATGCCGTCCATGATGCGCCCCGCCCTCGCCGCCTCCCTTGTGGCTCTATCGCTCGCCCTGGCCGGGTGCGGCCAGCCGCAGCCCGCGCCCGCCGAGGCGCCGACCGCGGGCGCTGACGCCTCCCTGTCGCAGGAACCGATCGACGCCGTGCCGATCACGGCCGAGCCGACGCCGGCGCCCGCCCCGGTCGCCCCGCCCAAGCCCAAGACCGAACCCGTCGTCTCCAAGCCCGCAGAACCTGTCGGCGAGCCGGGCTCCTGCCTGGCCGAGATCGGCGAGGCCCGGTCCAAGCGGCTGGTCGAACGCTGCATCCAGGTCAGCCCCGCCACCCGCCCGCCCTGCAACAGCGCCAACCCCTGCGACATGATCCAGGGCGAGATCGACCGTTCCTGCGCCATGTACGGGCCGGATGAAGCCAAGCCGAAGGAATGCGCGGCTTGATCCCAAACGCCGCCGCCTTTCCCTCCCCTTCATGGGGAG
>NZ_JACARP010000199.1:0-1288 GCF_013386595.1 Brevundimonas sp. P7753
GCGGTCCCCCTCCCCCGTCGCTGCGCGACAAGGGAGGATTGAAGACATGACGGCGCAACGGGGCAAGGACATCTTGCTGAAGATCGAGGGCGCCGCTGGCGTCTTCACCACGGTGGCGGGCCTGAGGGCGCGGACGATTTCGCTGAACGCCAAGACGGTGGACGCCACCGACGGCGACAGCGCCGGGCGCTGGCGCGAGCTGCTGGCGGGGGCCGGGGTGAAGTCGGCGGCGGTGTCGGGGCAGGGGATCTTTCGCGATGCGGCGTCCGACGCCCTGATCCGCGAGGCCTTCTTTGAACAGGCGGCGAAGACGTGGCGGCTGATCGTGCCGGACTTCGGCGTGCTGGAGGGGGCGTTCATCGTGGCGGCGCTGGAATACGCCGGCGAGCACGAGGGCGAGGCGAGCTTTGCGCTGAGCCTGGCGAGCGCGGGCGAGATCGGGTTCAGCGCGCTGTGACTAGGTTTTCCTCCCCATGTCATGGGGAGGTGGCGCGGACACGCAGCGGCCGTGACGGAGGGGGCGTCTCGACGGGAGAAGGCGGCGTCGCCCCCTCCACCGCTTCGCGGTCCCCCTCCCCACGACATGGGGAGGAAAGACAATGACCAATGGCGTGCGGGGCGAGGCGACGGCGGTGCTGGCTGGGGCGGAGCGGAGGCTGTGTCTGACGCTGGGGGCTCTGGCCGAGATCGAGACGGGGCTGGGCACAGCCGGGATGGCGGCGTTGGCCGAGCGGATGAAGGCGCTGTCGGCGCGGGATCTGATGGTGGTGCTGGCGGCCTTGTTGCGCGGCGGGGGCGAGGGGGTATTGGCGGACGGTTTGGGGAGCGCCGCCGTTGATCCGCGCGAGGCGGCGGAGGCGGTGGCGAAGGCGTTTGCGGCGGCTGCCTGATGACGCCCCAAGAGCGGCAATGGAGCGAGATGATGCAGGCGGCGGCGCGGATGGGCGTGGGGCCGGAGGGGTTCTGGCGGCTGTCGCTGAAAGAGTGGCGGATGCTGACGGCGGGGCCGGCTCAGGCGGCGCCCCTGGGGCGCGGCGAGATGGAGCGGATGGCGGCGTTGTGGCCGGATTGATGCGTGTTTTCCTCCCCATTTCATGGGGAGGTGGATCGGCGCCGTAAGGCGACGAGACGGAGGGGGCGGCGGGACGTCGGGAGAGGGCGGCGTCGCCCCCTCCACCACTTCGTGGTCCCCCTCCCCATGAAATGGGGAGGAGTGTTGGAATGACGGACAGTTTCAGGCCGGACGGGATCGACGCCGTGCCGGTGAAGGCGGCGGAGGCGGCGGCGG
>NZ_JACARP010000200.1:0-983 GCF_013386595.1 Brevundimonas sp. P7753
CCCCTCCCCCTCCTGGCGACGCGGGCGTTTTGCTGTCTGGCCCGCGTCCCCTGAAATTGAAACGAAGATCGATCAGCCCGGAAGGCTGATCGTCGTCCGCTCGCCGTCGCGCATCACCGTCAAGTCGACCGCACCGCCGGCAGCCTGCAGGGCCGCAGCCAAGGCCGTCATGTCCGCCACGCTGGTCGAACCCGCCGAGACCACCACGTCGCCCGCCTGAACGCCCGCCGCCGCCGCGGCGGAACCGCCCTCGACCACGGTGATCTGGGCGCCCGCGCCGTCGCCGCTGTTGCGGAAGGTCAGGCCCCGCGCCATGGCCGCGCTGCGTCCCACTCTCACGGCCGCCGGATCGGACGACTGGACCGTCAAAGTGGCCGTCGCCTCGCGTCCGTCGCGCAGATAGACGACCGGCAGGGCGGCGCCCGGCCGAGCGATGCCGACCGTGGCCTGGACCGAGCCGGCGTTGGCCACGGGGCGGTTCTGGATGCGGGTGATCACGTCGCCAGGCCGCAGGCCCGCCTGCTCGGCGGATGACCCCGGCGCGGCGTCATAGACGACAGCCCCGCGCACCAGGTTCAGCCCCAGATCACGCGCCCGTTCGGCTGTCAGCGACCCCAGGGCCACGCCGATCTGACCGCGCTTGACCTCGCCGGTGGCGCGCAACTGGTCGACCACGAACATCATGATCCGCGTCGGCACGGCGAAGGCGATGCCGTCGTTGCCGCCGCCCATGCCGCCGGACAGGATCGAGGTGTTGATGCCGATCAGCCGGCCCCGGCTGTCCAGCAGCGGCCCGCCCGAGTTGCCCGAGTTCACCGCCGCGTCGGTCTGGATATAGTCCTCGATGGCGTCGCCCATGCCCGAACGGTTGAGGCCCGAGATGACCCCCATGGTCAGGGTCTGATCCAGGCCCAGGGGATAGCCGACCGCAAAGGCCAGGTCGCCGGTGCGCAGGGTGTCGGAATCCACCGTCTGGACCTGGG
>NZ_JACARP010000201.1:0-476 GCF_013386595.1 Brevundimonas sp. P7753
CCAGGCGTCGCCCCACAGGACCTGGGCCATCAACTGGCTCCAGTGCGAGGAGCCGCCGCCGTTCCCGCGCAGGTCCAGCACGACATAGGGGGCCAGACGCAGGGCGTCCTGTTTGGCCTTCATGTCGGCGATCAGGGCCGTCAAGGCGGCGTGGGTTTCGCCGGAGGGATCGCCGTTGAACGAGGGCGTCGAGATCCAGAAGCCGCCGTCGTCGAAATGCTTCAACCCGAAGTCGGGCCAGACGCGCTGGGCCAGTCTGGTGCGGCGGGCGGCGAGGTCCTCGGGCGTGGCGCGCCAGTTCAGGGTGTAGGTTTTCGTCGCGCCGCCGGTCTCGAAGCGGCACTGGCGCATCTCGCCGATCCATGGGTTCTGGGCGCTGAGGAACTGCCAGTCGCCGTAGAGGGTGCGCTGGGCCTCAAGGAACCAGCGGCCCCGGAACTGGCCGATGCGCTGCTCGGCCAGGGCCTCGGCGGCGA
>NZ_JACARP010000201.1:518-2580 GCF_013386595.1 Brevundimonas sp. P7753
GTCTTCGCCCGGTCCAGCGCGACGGTCAGGCCTTGTTCCAGCCGGGGGCGAAAGCCGGGGTTGAGGGCGTCGTGCACGCCCGGATGACTGTCGACGATGATATCGTGCAGGCCGGTGGCGTCCTGAATCAGGGTCGCGGACCATTCGCGCGGCTGATCCATCGGCTTGACCGCCGCCGTCGGCGTTTGGGTCTGCGTCTCGATCTGAACGTCCTGAGCCTGAACCGCACCGGCCATCGCCAGACAGGCGACGCCTGTCGTCAGAAATCGCTTCATGTCTCTTCCCCCGCTTATCCGAGGAAGGGTGACAGGGTGAAGGTCGAAGCTCCAGTTACGCTTTGGTCACGGGCGGGGTTCAGTCGGCCGAGGCCAGGGCTTCCAGCACGCCCTTGCCATAGCGCTCCAGCTTGCCGGCGCCGACGCCGGAGATGCGGCCCAGGGCGTCGAGGTTGCGCGGCTCGCTGAGGGCGATCTCGACCAGGGTCTTGTCCTGGAAGATGACATAGGGCGGGACGTGCTGCTCGGCGGCGCGGTCGCGGCGCCAGGCGCGCAGGACCTCGAAGCGGGCGCGGACATCCGTGTCCAGCGCCTCGGCGGCCAGGTTGCGACCGGCGTTGCGGCGCGGGCGTTCGGCCTCGACCACACGGACGGGCGCCTTGCGCACCTGGATCGGTCGCTCGCCGCGATAGACGGCGCGGACGGCCTCGGGATCGCCGAGCTGGATGATCGGCTTGCCCTCGTTCGGATCTTCGACCAGCAGGCCCTCGAACAGCAAATGGTCGATGACGTCGCGCCAGGCGGTCAGCGACAGGTCGGCGCCGATGCCCCAGGTGGACAGGTTCGACTCCCACGATTGGACGTCCTTGGTCTTGCCCAGCAGGTGGTCGACCACGCGGGTCCGACCGAAGCGTTCGCCGAGGCGCTGCACCGCCGCCAGCGCCTTTTGCGCGGGGACCACGGCGTCGAAGACAGCGGGCGGGTCGCCGCAGATGTCGCAGACGCCGCAGGGTTGGGCGTCCGTTTCGCCGAAGTAGCGGCGCACCGCCTGAGGGCGGCAGACGGCGCCGTCCAGCATGGCGAACAGCTGGCGCACCTTGCGCGTCTGGACCTGCTTGACCTCCTCGGCCATCGGGCGGCCTTCGAGGCGACGCAGGGACCAGGCGATGTCGGAGGGGCCGTAGAGGGTGATGCCCTCGGCGGGTTCGCCGTCGCGTCCGGCGCGGCCGATCTCCTGCCAGTAGGCTTCCAGCGATCCGGGCGGATCGGCGTGGATGACGAAGCGGACATCCGGTTTATCGACGCCCATGCCGAAGGCGATGGTGGCGACCATGACGGCGCCGTCCTCGGCCAGGAAGCGCTCCAGCCGCCTGTCGCGGTCCTTGGCGTCGAAGCCGGCGTGATAGGCGATGGCGTTGACGCCGCCGTCGCGCAGGGTTTGCGCCACGCGCTCGCAGCCGTCGCGGCTGCCGCAATATACCACGCCGGACTTGCCCCGCCGCTCGCGGACCAGTTCGACCACGGCGGCGTCGGTGCGGGCGCGGCTGCCGTTGATCTTGCGCTCGGCCGACAGCTGCAGATTGGGGCGGGCGAAGCTGTCGACGAAGACGCAGGCCTCGCCGAGGCGCAGCGAGGCCAGGATGTCGTCGCGGGTGCGGGCGTCGGCGGTGGCGGTGACGGCGATGCGCGGGACGCCGGGGAAGATCTCGGCCAGACGGCCCAGCGAGCGATAGTCGGGGCGGAAGTCGTGGCCCCACTGACTGACGCAGTGGGCTTCGTCGATGGCGATCAGGCTGAGGTCGATCTCGGACAGCCGCTCCAGCATGGAGCCGGCGGCCAGGCCTTCGGGCGAGACGTAGAGCAGGTCCAGTTCGCCGGAGCGGGCGGCGCGCCAGATGGCGGAGCGCTCCTCCATCGACACGCCGGAATCGAGGCGGGCGGCGGCCACGCCCTGTTGTTTCAGGGCCTCGACCTGATCGGTCATAAGGGCGATCAGCGGCGACACCACCAGGCCGACGCCGGGGCGCAGCATGGCCGGGATCTGATAGCACACGCTCTTGCCGCCG
>NZ_JACARP010000202.1:0-432 GCF_013386595.1 Brevundimonas sp. P7753
CAGGCGGCCCATTCGCGCGGCTCGCCGACCAGATGGGCGCGCTTCAGGTCGGCGGGGGCCTTCAGGTCCAGCCGGTCGCGCATGGCCGGGCTGCACAGGGGGGTGAAGACGGCAGGCATCAGGAAACGGCTCTCCAGCCCCGCCCACTGACCCGAGCCGAACCGAAGGGCCACGTCCAGCCCGTCGGCGCCCAGCATCGACAGGGTCGGACTGGTGTCCACCCGCACCGCCAGATCGGGGTTGTCGAGCTGGAAAGACCCCAGCCGCGTCGCCAGCCACTGGGTCGCCAGGGTCTGCAGCGTGGTGATGGCCAGCACGCCCTGATCGGCCTCGACCACGTCGGCCACGGCGCGCCGCAACAGGGTCATGGCCTCGATCGAGGCCGTGGCCAGCCGCTCGCCCTCGGGCGTCAGCGACACCTGCCGCACGCCG
>NZ_JACARP010000203.1:0-9186 GCF_013386595.1 Brevundimonas sp. P7753
CCCCATCCCCGGCCCTTCCCCCTCGAGGGGAAGGGAGGAGAAGAAGAAATGACGAAGATCCTTATCGGCCAAGATCCGCTGACTCTTAATCAGCTTCGCACGGTCCTGAACGGCCCTATTCAGGTCGAACTCACGCCCGCCGCCTGGGCCAATGTCGAAAAGGGGGCCGCGGTCGTCGCCGCCATCCTGGCCGAGGGGCGCACGGTCTATGGCATCAACACCGGCTTCGGCCTGCTGGCCAACACCAGCATTGCGGCGGAAGACCTTGAAGCCCTTCAAAAGAACCTGGTGCTCAGCCACGCCTGCGGCGTCGGCGAACCGCTGAGCGAGAACGTCACCCGCCTGCTGATGGTGCTGAAGATCGCCAGCCTGTCCAAGGGCGCCTCGGGCGTTCGGCGGCACACGCTGGAGACCCTGATCGCCATGGTCAACGCCGAGGTCCTGCCGCTGATCCCGGCCAAGGGCTCGGTCGGCGCCTCGGGCGACCTGGCGCCGCTGGCCCATATGAGCTGCGTCCTGATCGGCGTCAGCGAGGCCCGTTATCAGGGTCAGACGATGGACGCCGTCACCGCCCTGGCCAAGGCCGGGCTGAAGCCGGTCGTCCTGGGCCCCAAGGAGGGTCTGGCCCTGCTCAACGGCACCCAGTGCTCGACGGCCCTGGCCCTGGCCGGTCTGTTCGCGACCGAGGACGTCTTCGCCGCCGCCGTCGCCGCCGGCGCCCTGTCGGTCGATGCGCTGCTGGGTTCGGACGCGCCGTTCGACCACCGCATCCACGCCCTGCGCGGCCAGCCGGGCCAGATCGACGTGGCGCGCCGTCTGCGCGAACTGCTGGCCGACAGCGCCATCCGCGACAGTCACCGCCACGACTGCGCCAAGGTGCAGGACCCCTACTCCCTGCGCTGCCAGCCCCAGGTCATGGGCGCGACCCTGGACGTCCTACGCAACGCCGCCGCCATGCTGGAGCGTGAAGCCAACGCCGTGACCGACAATCCGTTGGTCTTCATCGAGGACGGCGACGTCATTTCGGGCGGCAACTTCCACGCCGAACCCGTCGCCTATGCAGCAGATCAGATCGCCATGGTTCTGTGCGAGATCGGCAATATCAGTGAGCGCCGCACCTCCATCCTGGTCGACCCCAAGATGACCGACCTGCCCGCCTTCCTGGTCAAGGACAGCGGCGTGAACTCGGGCTTCATGATCGCCCAGGTGACGGCGGCGGCCCTGGTGGCCGAGAACCGCATGGTCGCCCATCCCTGCGTTATCGACACCGTGCCGACCAGCGCCAATCAGGAAGACCACGTCTCCATGGCCACCCACGGCGCGCGTCGCCTGCTGGACATGGCGGCCAACACGGCGACCGTGGTCGGCATCGAACTGCTGGCCGCAGCCCAGGGCATCGACTTCCGTCGTCCCCTGACCACATCGCCGGAACTGGAGCAGACCTACGCCATCGTGCGGGAAGCAGCCGAACCCTATTCGTCCGACCGCTACTTCGCCCCCGATATCGCCCGGGCCACGGACGGGGTGCGGGCCGGTCGCTATCGCGCCTTCGCCGGCGACCTGCTGCCCTCGGCGTAAACCACGGAGAGCCTCGCACATGGACGACGTCAAACACTGGTCGAAGGTGGAGTATCTCCACCAGAGCGTGACCAACCCCAACATTCACGTGCGGGGCGAACACTCCTATTACAGCGACGCCTGGACTGGCGATTTTCAGTCCAGCGTCGTGCGCTACCTCTATGGCGACGCCTACAGCCTGGCGGCCTGGGAGTCACAGTGGCCCGTCGATCAGCTGCATATCGGCGACTATGTCTGCATCGGGGCCGAGGCGGTCATCCTGATGGGCGGCAACCACACCCACCGCACCGACTGGTTCAGCCTCTACCCCTTCCCTGAAATCATCGGCGACGCCTATGTCGGCAAGGGCGATACGCGGATCGGAGACGGCGCCTGGATCGGGATGCGGGCCATGATCATGCCCGGCGTCACCATCGGCGAAGGGGCGGTTGTCGCCTCGGGCGCCATCGTCACGCGCGACGTCGAGCCCTATGCCATCGTCGCGGGCAATCCGGCTAAGCCTGTCCGCAACCGCTTCGACGCCGAAACGACAGCCCTGCTGCTGGCCTTGCGCATCTACGACTGGCCGACGGCCAAGTTCGAGGCCCTGCGCCCCTTGCTTACCGCCTCGGACCCCCAGGCCCTGCGTGAAGCGGTCGCCGCATTCGACCGCGACAACTGACGGCGTGAACCCTATCGGTCATCGGCGCTTCTAGAAGGGGTGCGTCAGGATCGGTGAATGATGAAGAAGGCGGCGACGACAACGATTGCAGCGGTCGGCTTGGCCGCCCTGCTCGGCGGGGGCTGGATGCTGTGGCGCTCGACCTCGATCGCTCACGGACCGATGGCGGACGGGCCTTCGATCAGCGTCGATGTGGTGGCCCCGGTCGAACCGGAGCTGGCCCCCCGCCCCATTCTGGCGGTGGGCGAACTGAACAATGGCTATGAGCATGACCCGGAAAGGCTGGAGGCTCTCTCGCCGCTCAGCGCCGATGGGACCGCACTGGCCACCGCCTGGGTGGAGCCAACGTCGCCCCTGCCCCCGCAGCCCGTGATGGTGGAGCCGATGACGCCGACACCGCCGCGGATCGTGCGGCTGGACCCAGACGACTATAGTTTCGGTTTCGACCGCCCCTTGCCGGAAGCGGTCGTGGAGACGGCCCCGGTCGATCTGACCGAGGCCGCCGCCGACATCAACGGCGCGAGGTGACGCTGAGGGTGTAGTCGCCCTCTTCCGACGATGCGAGCGTGTTTGCGCGGATCGAATAGGTCCCGGCGCGCAGGCTCTGCACGATCTGAGCACTGGTGCCGCCGCCACTGTCGTCGTCCGACGCCATCGAGTCGCCGTCGCATTGCGGCCCTTCATAGAGGCCCAGGTAGGCGTCGAAATCACCCGAATCCAGACGGATGGCGACGCTGCCCGCGCGCGCGATGGTCAGAGCGTAGCAGTCGTAGAAGGAACCGTCGTCGGCGCGGCGGTCGCTGAACTCCAGACGGCCCGAGCGGCTTTCACCGACTGCGATCGGCAGAACCTGGGTGGTCGGACGAACGCGCTCGCCCGCAGAGACGCGCAGCTCATAACGGCCGGTCTCGCCCTCGCTCAGGGTATTGGCCTTGATGATCCACAGACCGCCGCTGGAGGCGAAGCGCAGCTGTGAGTTGGTGCCCATGTCGGGGCCGTCGTCATTAAAGACCGAGGTGTCGTCGCAGTCTGCGCCTGGCCCCGCCGACAGATAGGTGTCGAAGTCCGACGAGCTGAGCGTGACCGTATAGGCCTCCTCCGGGTTGGTCTGGACGACGTAGCAACGGTAGTGCGAGCCGTCGCCCATGCGGGCGTCCTTGGCGCTGAAATTGCCCTGAATGGTCTGGCCAGGGCGAATGCTGCTCTGGGCCGAGGCGGCGCCGGCGACTGCCAGGGCCGACGCCAGAACGGTCGTCATCAAAAGGGTACGCATGAGGGGGCTCCGTAGTGTTCCGAACCAGCGCCCTAACCCGAGCGCCTAAACAGTTGATTTATTTTACACTTAGCAAGGGTACGCGTTTCAGCGCCGCCATGTTGGCGGCATTGGTGCAGAAGCAGACGGTGCGCAGTTGCCGGATCACCGTCTGGAAGTGGGCGACCACCGCCTCGGTGGACTCTGTCGCCGCCTGAATGACGCCCGAGGCCATGCCGACCACGTCGGCGCCCAGGCGTACGGCCTTGGCGACATCGACGCCGTCGCGTACCCCGCCGGAGCCGACGATCAGGGCTTCCGGCAAGGCGTTGCGGGCCTCGGCGATGGCGCGGGCGCTGGGGATTCCCCAGGCGGCGAAGGCGGCGGCGTGGGCCTTGTCCGCCGGATCGGTCGCGCGTTCGCCCTCGATCAGCCCCCAGTTGGCGCCCCCGGCCCCGGCCACGTCCACGCCCGCCGCGCCCATGGCGATCAGACGCTGGGCGGTGACGGCGGAAATCCCCGCCCCCGTTTCCTTGACGATGACCGGCGCGTCCAGATCACGGATCAGGGCCTGAAGCGCGGCGCCGACACCCCACCAGTCGCGGTCGCCCTCGGGCTGACAGGCTTCCTGCAAGGGGTTCAGATGCACCACCAGGGCGTCGGCCCCGATCATGTCCAGCGCCCGCCTGGCCTGCTCGACCCCAAACCCCCGCGTCAGCTGCGCCGCGCCGATATTGGCCAGGATCGGCGTGTCGGGCGCACGGTCGCGTAAGGAGCGATCCAGCCCGCCCGTCGCTCCGCCCTCGATGGCCGCGCGCTGCGACCCGACGGCCAGGGCGATGCCCAGATGCTGGGCCGCCTCGGCCAGACGGGCGTTGATGGCCTCGGCGCGGGCCGGTCCGCCGGTCATGGCGCTGATCAGCAGGGGGGCCTGCAGTCGCCGACCGAGGAAGTCGGCGCCCAGGTCGATCTTGGCGTGATCCAGATCCGGCAGGGCCTCATGAACAAAGCGCCAGTCGTCGAAACCCGACGCCAGGGCGTGCCGCCCGCCCCCGGACAGCACCACGTCGAGGTGCTGGTCCTTGCGGCCCAGGATCAGGTCGTCGCTCACCTGCAACACATCAGGGCTGACGCTCGACCGTCAGGACATAGTCGCCGGTCGAACCCGGCGCGAAGCTGCGGGCGCGCACGACATAGGTCCCGTCGCGCGGCGCGGTCCAGTCCAGACGGGCGTGAGTGTCCGACAGGCTGTCATCATCCTCGGCCAGGCTGCGGAAGTCGCCCTCCTTGTCCTCGCCCACCTCGACCATGGCGTCGAAGGCCGGAGAGATCAGGGTGAAGCGCAGCTTCTCGTCGGCCTTGGCCTTGAAAGTGTAGGCGTCGAACGAAACCCCTTCGTCAGTCAGGGCGTCGTTGTCCGTTAGAGCGCCGCGCGCGGTCGAGCCGATCAACAGACTGCCCGGCCCCGGCTCCGGCCCACGGTCCGCGAACTCAAGCGAATACAGCCCCTTGCCGCTGCTCGAATAAGGAAGGGCGCGAAGGATGTAGTCGCCGTCCTCCGGCAGGGTGAAGGTCAGACGCGCGTCGGTGCCCTGACGCAGACCGTCGTCGTCGCTGGCCAGTTCCTCGAATTCCTCGCCCGCCTTGGCGACCTGCAACAGGGCGTCGAAATCGCCGGAACGCATGATGGCCTGAACCCGCTGACCCTCGGTTCCGCTGAAGGCATAGCCGTCGAACAGCCGCCCTGCGTCGTCGGTGGGGCCGCCCTCCTTCAGGTCGCCCTGAACCGTCTGTCCAAAGCTGAGCGCGGTCGGCGGCGGCGGCGGCGCCACCTCTTCCAGCTTCAGGTCATAGCGGCCGTTGGCGTCCGAGAAGCCGCGCGCCTCGATCAGATAGTCGCCGTCGTCGGGCAGGACGAAGGTCAGGCGCGCGTTCAGCTCGCCGCCGCTGTCATCGTCGGTGGCCAGGCTGTTGTGGTTGGCGTCGAACAACTCGAGGTAGCTGTCGAAGTCGTCGGCCTTCAGACTGATGGCCACACGCTGCCCGGCGCGTCCGGTGAAGCGGTAGAGGTCGGCGGCCGCGCCCGCGTCGCTCTGGGCGCTGTCGTCGTCCAGACGGCCGCTGACCTCATCGCCGATGGCGATGCTGCGCGCTTCAGGGGCCGGCGGGCCCTGTTCCAGCGACAGGCGATAATCGCCCTCGGCGCCGCTGCCGACCGAGGCGGCCTGGATCACATATTCCCCGGCCTGAGGGGCCGTGAAGACCAGATAGGAGTTCAACCCCTTGCCCGCGCCGTCATCGTTCTGAGCCGACTGGACGAACGAGCCTCCGACCATGCGGCCCACGCGGACCAGGGGGTCGAAGTCGTCGGATTCCAGCAGGACCGCCACGCGATCCCCCGCATTGGCCCGGAAGGCGTAGGCGTCAAAGATATTGCCGTCCTCGTCCTCGGCGTCGCCGCTGCTCAGGCGGCCCGAGACGTCCCCGCCGACCGTGATCCGGCCCGGACGCGGCTGACGCGGCGCCACCCGTTCGCTGAGGGCCAGGGTGTAGGCGCCGCTCGCCAGACCGGAATAGGCCCTGGCGCGGACGATGTAGACGCCGTCGGTCTCAGGCGTGAAGCGCAGGCGGGCGTTCATGCCGCTGCCGGCGCCGTCGTCGTCGGTCGCCAGCGGCTCGCCCGAGGTGCGGCCCTCGGCGTAGATCGCCAGGAAGGAATCGAAGTCGCTGCTGCGCAGTTCGGCCTGCAACCGCTGACCGGCCCGCAGTTGAACGCGATAGTCGTCGTAGCGGTAGGCGTCGCCGCCGCGGGTGCGCGCATCCCCCTCTTCCAGCCGCCCGCGGACTTCAGCGCCGATGCGCGTGTCGACGGCTGTTTGGGCGAAGGCGGAGCCGGACGACAGCAGGGCGATAACGCTGGCCGCCGTGAACAGGGCCCCGAACTGAGAATGACGCATGAAAACCTCTTTGCTGGCGCTATCATAGACGCCGAACCGCAGCGGCTGTAAATCGCGGCCACGCTTTCCAGTTCCCAAGCCCTTGGAGCCGATCATGGCTGACGAACCCGCCCGCGCCTCGCTGATCGACGGCAAGGCCTTCTCGCAGACCCTGGTCGAGCGCGTCGCCGCCGCCGCCGCGCGGCTGGAAGCGGCCCACGGGGTCAAGCCGGGCCTGGCCGTGGTCATCGTCGGCGAGGACCCCGCCAGCCAGATCTACGTCCGCAACAAGGGCGAGACGACGCAGAAGGCCGGGATGCGGTCGGACACCCACCGCCTGCCCGACACAACGACGCAAGCCGAACTGCTGGCCCTGATCGCAGCGCTGAACGCCGATGCGGGCATCCACGGCATTCTGGTGCAGCTGCCCCTGCCCAAACATATTGATTCGGCCGCCGTCCTCGGCGCCATCGACCCGGACAAGGACGTCGACGGCTTCCACGTCGTCAACGTTGGGCGTCTGGCGGTCGGCCTGCCGGGCATGATCCCCTGCACGCCCCTGGGCAGCCTGATGATGCTCAAGGATCAGCTGGGCGACCTGTCGGGCCTGAACGCCGTCATCGTCGGGCGCTCCAACATCGTCGGTAAGCCGATGGCGCAACTGCTGCTCGGCGAAAGCTGCACCGTCACCATCGCGCACTCGCGCACCCGCGACCTGCCCGCCCTGTGCCGCACCGCCGACATTCTGGTGGCCGCCGTCGGTCGTCCCGAAATGATCAAGGGCGACTGGATCAAGCCGGGCGCCACCGTCATCGACGTGGGCATCAACCGCGTGCCCTCCAAGGACCCCGTCAAGGCCGCCGAGGGCAAGACTCGCGTCGTCGGCGACGTGGACTTCCATGAGGCCGTCGAGGTCGCCGGACGCATCACCCCCGTCCCGGGCGGCGTCGGCCCCATGACCATCGCCTGCCTGCTGGCCAACACCTACACCGCCGCCTGCCGCTCGGTCGGCGTCACGCCGGATGATCTGGGCGGCTGAGGGGGTCCCCTCCCTCCCGCTCACCCCGGCGGACACCGGGGTCCAGTGAGAACCGCACGCGCACCCGCTGAAACCTAGAAAGCCTCTGGCGCCACTGATGGCCAAAGGACTGGATCCCGGCGTCCGCCGGGATGAGCGGATTAGGTTGTCAAAATTCCAGCCTTGAAGCGGAGCCTTTCCGCTCCGATAGTCTTTAGCGGATCAGCGGTCCTGCCGACCGCCGGAGGAAATCATGGCTGGATTCTCGCCCCGTCTCGCGGCCGTCGCCGCTGTCGTCGTCCTGACCCCCGCCGTGGCGGGTTGCGGCTACAACACCATTCCGACCAAGCAGGAGCGGGCCGAGGCCGCCTGGGCCGACGTCCAGAGCCAGTATCAGCGCCGGGCCGATCTGGTGCCGAACCTGGTCGCCACGGTGCAGGGCGCGGCCATTCAGGAACGCACCACCCTGACCCAGGTGATGGAGGCCCGGTCCAAGGCCACCAGCATCAACGTCGACGCGTCCAGCCTCAGCGACCCCGCCGCCTTCCAGCAATACCAACAGGCGCAGGGCGAGCTGTCGTCCGCCCTGTCGCGGCTGCTGGTGACGGTCGAGGCCTATCCCCAGCTTCAGGCCAATCAGAACTTCCTGACCCTGCAATCCCAGCTGGAAGGCACCGAGAACCGCATCGCCGTGGCGCGCCGCGACTACAATGAGGCCGTGCGCGACTACAACACGAGCCTGCGCACCTTCCCGACCGTAATCTGGGCCAAGACCCTGCATGGCGGCTCCAAGCCCATGCAGCTGTTCACGGCCACCGCCGAGGCCCAGAGCGCCCCGACCGTCAACTTCAACCTCGGCGTCCCCGGCGCCCAGCCGGGCGGCGGCGCGCCGGCGACGACGCCAGGCGCGGCGCCCGGTTCCACGCCGCCTGCCACAGCCCCCGCGCCGGCGGCGTAGTCAGCCCGACATGACCCCTTCCGCCCTCGCCCTGAGGGACAGGCGCGCGCCGGGCCTGATCCCGGCGTTGCTGCTCGGTCTCGCCCTGTGGCTGGCGGCCCTGCCCGTCCTCTCCGCCGAGATCAGGTTCCCGACGCTGACGGGCCGGGTCGTCGATGACGCCCAACTTCTGACCCCGGAACAGGAACAGGCCCTGACCGGCAAGCTGGCCACGCTGGAACAGCAGACCGGGGATCAACTGGTCGTCGTCACCGTCCCCTCGTTGCAGGATCAGGAGATCGAGGACTTCGGCTATCAGCTGGGTCGTCACTGGGGCATCGGCCAGAAGGAAAACGACGGCGGCGCCCTGCTGATCGTCGCGCCGAACGAGCGCAAGGTGCGCATCGAGGTCGGCTATGGGCTGGAGGGCGTCCTGACCGACGCCTATTCCTCCATGATCATCAGAGACGACATCCTGCCCGCCTTCCGCACCGGCGACTACGCGGCCGGCATCATCGCCGGGACCGACGCTGTCATCGCCCAGCTGACCGCCGATCCGGCCGAGGCCCAGGCCCGCGCGGCCGAGGCGAAAAGCGCGGCGAGCGAGCGCGAGGCGCCGATCCTGCCGGCCCTGATCATCTTCCTGATCTTCTTCTTCCTGTTCGTCAGCCTGGTCGGGGCGGCGGCGGGCGGCAAACGTCGACGCGGCGGCAAGGGCGGCGACGGCCTGACCCCCATCCTGATCTGGGCCGCCAGCGAAGCGCTGAAGAACCAGGGTCGCAGCGGCGGACGCGGCGGCTGGGG
>NZ_JACARP010000204.1:0-1365 GCF_013386595.1 Brevundimonas sp. P7753
GCCGCCGCCGCCACCGCCGCATGCGGCCAGGGGAAAGGCCAGAAGCCCAATCACGCCGATCGAAACTGCTATGTCGCGTAGACGCTGATAAGCCACTGCTTCATCCCCTCAGACCGAGGGCGCCATTAGGCCATAATCCGCGTTCTTGGCGAGCCTGATTCCGAGCGTGGCCGGAGCAAAATCGCCGTTTGCAGCCCTAGTCGCGCAGCAGTTCATTTACGCCGGTCTTGGCGCGGGTCTGGGCATCGACGCGCTTAACGATGACGGCGCAATAAAGCGACGGGCCGCCGTTCGGGTCGGGCAGGGCGCCGGGGACCACGACGGAATAGGCCGGGACCTCGCCGCGGAAGATCTCGCCGGAGGCGCGGTCGACGATCTTGGTCGAGCCGGACAGATAGACGCCCATGGCCAGGACCGCGCCTTCGCGCACGATGACGCCCTCGGCCACTTCTGCGCGGGCGCCGATGAAGCAGCCGTCCTCGATGATGGTCGGGTTGGCCTGCAGGGGCTCCAGCACGCCGCCGATGCCGGCGCCGCCCGACAGGTGGACGTTCTTGCCGATCTGAGCGCACGAGCCGACCGTGGCCCAGGCGTCGACCATCGCGCCTTCATCGACAAAGGCCCCGATGTTCACGAAGGACGGCATCAGGACGACGTTCTTGGCCACGTGCGCCCCGCGACGGACGATGGCGCCGGGCACCGAACGGAAGCCGGCGGCCTGATAGTCGGCGGCGCTCCAGTCGCCGAACTTGTTGGGCACCTTGTCCCAGAAGGGGCCGACGGCGACCGGATGATCGGCCGACAGCGGCAGGGTGGGGGCGTGGCCCGCGCGCATGATGATGTTGTCGTTCAGGCGGAAGGACAGCAGCACGGCCTTCTTCAGCCACTGGTGCGTGGTCCAGACGCCGTCCTCGCCGCGCGAGGCGACGCGGGCCTGACCGGCGTCCAGCAGGGCGAGCGCGGTGTCGACGGCGTCGCGCACCTCGCCGCGCGTGGCGGCGGAGACCTCGGCACGGGCCTCCCAGGCGGCTTCGATGACGGATTCCAGATGGGTCAGGTCGGTCATTGCGGATCTCCGTCCAGCATGGCGGTGGTCAGGAAGGGGCCGACGGTGGCGGCCCGGTGTTGGATGTGCGCGCCCTCGGCCGTGAAGGCCTTGGGGCCGACCAGAACCGTGGTCATGCCGAGGACGTGGGCCGGCTCCAGGTTCTTGGGCGTGTCCTCGAAGAAGCAGGCGGTGGTCGGATCGACGCCGAACCGGGCCAGCATCTTGTCGAAGGTGCGCGGGTCGGGCTTGGGGATCAGGTCGGCGTCTTCCAGGGCGAAGACCCCGTCGAAGAAGGGCGTCAGCTCCAGCCGCTCCAT
>NZ_JACARP010000205.1:0-534 GCF_013386595.1 Brevundimonas sp. P7753
CTAGCGACGGCCCGAGACCGTCGATTCCGCCGAAGCGTTCTCGAACATGCGGTTGATGTCGCCCGAGGTCACCGGCTTGCCGGCTTCACGCTGCGGCGCGGCCCCGCCGAGCCCCAGCAGGGGATCGGTGTCGACCGGCACCGCCGCCGCCTTGCGCTTGAGGGCGCCGACCGTGCAGTCCTCGCGCTTCAGCACCGAGAAGGGATCATAGGAGAACTCGCGCATCGCATTGATGTGGGTGATCTTGTCGATGGTCTCGCGCGACAGGCCCTGAAGGTCGGCCCACAGCTTGTCGGCCGAGTTGGGCCAGACGGAATCCGAGTGCGGATAGTCGCACTCGTACATGACCATGTCCTCGCCGATGTAGTCCAGGTTCGCCAGGCCGAACTTGTCCTCGATGAAGCAGCTGATGATGTGCTTCTTGTAGATGTCGCTCGGCATCTTGCCGGGGCCGAAGTTGGAGTTGGTCCAGGCGTTGTGGTGGCCGTGGGTGAAGTCGGCCCGCTCCAGAAGATACGGGATCCAGCCGATCCC
>NZ_JACARP010000206.1:0-1330 GCF_013386595.1 Brevundimonas sp. P7753
TATCTTGCCCTCTTAATCGGAATTCATTGGTGGATAATGATCGAGCCGTTACCGCCATTCCTTTATACATGCTGAAGCTTCGATGAAATTGCTCGCTTGATTCAAGGCATTTTCCGCTACTGCCTTGGAAAAACAACCGGGCGAACCAGAACACCATTTATCCAACTTCAACGCCTCTCCACGCCACTGGTCTGGACGCGAGTAAAGACGCAACAACCAATTTCGATTTCCAACTAAGCTTACATCAACCGCCAACGTTCTTAGATTATCGATTGAAATATCTAAGCGCCTTTGCATCTCCGCAGGAATAGCAGTTAACCAATAAACTCCTGGCAAATATCTAGAAAAATCACGCCCCACCCAAGCCTCATGGACTCCGTAATCCATTCTTCGCTCGATCCGGTTCCTATGAACTCGCTCTTCATGATCGCATGCATATCCGAACATAATAGGAAGCTCGACTATGGAAGAGAAAATGGCATCAATTGCGCCAAAATTCTCAGAATATGCAAAAATATTTGCTGCGCCAGAGTCCGAAACGCTCACATCATAGAAGCATTCAGGTGACCATAGAAAAACACCGCCACCGCCACCGCCGCCAAGCAATTCATTTACTTGATCCAAATCAGAAACCGGCAACCTCGGACCATCCTCTTCATCTGAAATGAAGATCGGACGCATACCATCACCGTAAGCAAACAACACAGAAAGAGCGGCTGAAAGTTCAGAATGCGGCAGCGCAATTTCCATATCAATCATTACTGAGGACCTAAATCATCTCGACGAATTATTTCGTCATACCTACGCTGAGCCGGCGCAGTTACACGCGTGCGTGTACCTGTAACCAGGACGGATTGTCTACCTGACGCCGCAGCAGCGTCGGTCTGTATTCGAACTTGTCGCGTAGCACTCACCCGAGCGGTATCCTTAATTTCGACCGATGCCGCACGAGTCAACGCGTCTGGGATAGAGCGCCCCTCCGCAGTTGCGACTGCCTGAGTATTACGGCTCAACCCCATGCTCCCAAGAACGCGCGCTTCGCTGGCCACGCCACGCGCCATTGGTGATGCAGATGCAGCGACATCCGCCGCAGCACCAGCTCGGCCAATCCCTCCCGCAAGGCCGGTGACGTTCGCGCCGCCACAACCTCCTGAAAGGCAGCCAACAGCGAGCTCCTGCGCGGCACCCACACCCCATTTCGCAAGGCTAACTACGCCTTCGACAAAACTTGCCGCCTGCGCCCTATTTTGCGCATCAGCCACACCCGGACCGAGATCGCGATGTCGCTGCTGGATCTCGAAGACGGTCTGCATCCCGGTCGGGTCGGTGT
>NZ_JACARP010000207.1:0-1303 GCF_013386595.1 Brevundimonas sp. P7753
CGCCCATGTCGGCCAGGGCCGCGGTGACTTCGGCCACGCCTGCATCGACGGCGGCAGGGCTGTCGCCGCGGACGGCGATGGTCATGTGATGCTCACCGTAGCCAGCGCGGCCAGCGGCGACGTCGTCCTTGGCCTGGGCCAGTTCGCCGCGCAGGGAAACGGCCTCGTCCTCGGCGGAGCGCATGCGCCGAAGCGCCAGGTTCATCCGCTCCAGCGCCGCCTGCCGCTCGACGAAGGCGAAGGACTGGGTGACGGTCAGTTCGAAGGGCAGACGCATCAGCTCATCGAACATGCCGGGCGCGCTATAGGCCGGGTAGTCCTTGATCGAGACGATGCCGAGGAAGCTGCGCGGCAAATGCCCGGCGGCGGAAAGCTCTACGGCCTCCTGGCCGAAGCTCACGCGGCGATAAGGCAGGTAGGCGCCTAGGTCCTGGCGCGGCAGCAGCACCGGCCGTTCTTCGCCGTTGTAGAGCGAGGACAGGAACTCCAGCGGTTCCGAGCAGGCGCCGTTGGGCGTGTCGTAGACGCTCAACAGGTGCGGCTCATATTCGCCCAGGGTTGCGAGCAGGGCGTCGCGGCCGGCGTTCAACTGGGCCAGTTCATAGGCCTGACCGGCGTCCGGCGCCTGGCCGGCGCGCGTGACCCAATTGCGGATCTGGTCCGCGAAACCGATGCGGCCCTGAAGCGGGCGGCGGACCAGGGTCAGATAGAGATCGTTGACGAAGAGCTGTTTGGCGCCCAGCCGCTCGGCCCAGCGGTCGCCGAGACTCTGCGAGAAGGCGTCGGGGTAGTCGGCGTTGAGGCCGATCTCGGCGCGTCGTCGCACCACGTGATGATAGAGAGCGAAGCGCGAGGTGCCGATGGCGCGCAGCATGGCGTCGCGCAGGCTCTTGCGATAGTTGAGCTCGCCCGTATCCGCCGTCTCGAACAAGAGGCCGCGCAGGCGGATCGTCTGCAGCAGCAGGCCGTCACGGGTTTCCAGCGTGTAGTCGTCGACGTGGTGCGCGTAGGGCAGGTGAGAGCCCGCCGCCTGTTCACGCTTCACCGTCTTAGCCCCCTGGCTCAGGGCCGGTAGGAGTTGCATCGCCAGATCTTGTGGTTGCGAACGCGCGGGCATTTCCCGATCCGGGTCAGCCATAGGTCGATGATGCGCGGCTCGCGCAGGCACAGCAGGACGCCGACGCCATGGATGACCAGAGCCAGCGGCAGAACCCAGATCGAGCGGAACACCAGAAACAGCTCCGCCGCGATCACGGCGTTGATGATGAAGTAGCTGTAGGTGACGCCCGCAAACATCTGCGGG
>NZ_JACARP010000208.1:0-713 GCF_013386595.1 Brevundimonas sp. P7753
TTCCAGCGCCGCCTCCAGCGTCTCGGGCGTCGTCAGTCCGCAGATCTTGGCCAAGGTCATAAAGGGGAGGTGCGCGAGCGAGGCGAAGAGGTCAAGCGCCGCCNNGTCCCACCGCCTGGGTCCCGCATCTGCGGCTCGCCAGCGAGCCTTGTCCGGGATGACGGCGAGGGAGAGCCTGTTCAGGCGAAGATCCGCTCGATCTCCTCCGGCGTCAGCAGCTTCCACGCCCCCGGCGCCAGATCATCCGGCAGGACCAGCCCGCCCATTCGCTCGCGGTGCAGGGCCTCAACGTGATTGCCGACGGCGGCGAACATCCGGCGCACCTGATGATAGCGGCCTTCGGTCACGGTCAGCAGAGCCTCGGTCGGCGACACCACCTCCAGAAGGGCCGGCGACAGCGGCTTGTCCTCGTTCTCCAGCACCAGCTCGCCCGAGGCGAACAGCGCGCCTTCCGTTCCGCTCAACGGCCGCGCCAGCGTGGCGCGATAGACCTTGGCCACATGGCGCTTGGGCGAGATCACCCGGTGCAGCAGATCGCCGTCGTCGGTCAGCAGCAGCAGGCCCGAGGTCTGCTTGTCCAGCCGGCCGATGGTCGAGATGGCCGGGTCGCGCCGCTTCCACCGATCCGGCAGGATGTCATAGACCAGCGCCCCGTCTTCCTTGCGCGAACAGGTCATGCCCAGCGGCTTGTTCAGCAGCATGACCAGACCCGG
>NZ_JACARP010000021.1:0-1345 GCF_013386595.1 Brevundimonas sp. P7753
GGCTCTCCGTTGGCAAGGATTGATTTGACGTTCTGCTGAGCCTGGTCGGTGCGGCCATGTGTTCGACCTGTTGGTGCGGTTCGCATGACCGCTGGCCATAATGCCTTCCGCGAAGATGGGTCCTGACCAACAGCACGCGCTCGAGGCGCTCTGGCGCATATAGGTTCTCCCGCCTTCCGGTTTCGACCGGCTGTCGCATTACATCTCGTCCGCCCTTCCCAAGTTCGTCGGCCGCAGCATGACGCCGGACCTGTCCTTTATGCCGCGAGCGGCTCCCGGTAGCGTTCACCGCTGTTCATGATCGCCCAAATCATGCGGGCGTTCTTGTTGGCTAGCGCCACCGCCGCAACCTTCGGCGTTCGTCGAGCCAGTAACTGCACGAGCCACGGCCGGCGCGTGCCGTTGCGCTGGGCGTATCGAACGACTGCGAGCGCGCCGACGACCAGCATCTGTCTCAGATAGCGGTCGCCCTGCTTGGTGATCCCGCCGAGCCGTTCCTTGCCGCCGCTGGAATTCTGTCTGGGCACCAGACCGATCCAGGCCGCCAGGTTGCGTCCGGACTGGAAGGCCTTGGGATCGGCCACCGTGGCAACGAGAGCGCTGGCGAGCAGCGGCCCGACGCCAGGTATCTCCATCAACCGGCGGCCGATTTCTGTGGAGCGGGCATTGGTGCGGATCAGCCGGTCGGTTTCCAGAATTTGTTCATTCACCAAGCCGAGCTGAACAACCAGCATTCTGAGGCAGACCCGCGCCTCGGGAGGCACGCGCTCGTCGGCGGCATCGGCGATCACTTCGATCAGTCTCTCGAGGCCTTGGCGACCGACGGCCGCCGCGAGCCCGAACTCTGCCATGTGGCCGCGAATGGCGTTCGAGATCTGTGTGCGCTGGCGCGTCAGGATCAGCCGGGTCCGATGCAGCACCATGACGCTCTGCTGGTCCCGCGACTTCACAGGCACGAAACGCATCGTCGGCCGGGTCACTGCCTCGCAGATCGCCTCCGCGTCGGCCATGTCGTTCTTCTGGCGCTTCACATACGGCTTCACATAGCTCGGCGGCATCAGCCGAACATCGTGGCCCAGCCCAATCAACTCGCGCGCCCAGTGATGCGATGTTCCGCAGGCCTCGACCCCCACCAGACACGGATCAAGCTTGCCAAAGAACTTCAGCAGTCGCGCCCTCGTCAGTTTCTGTCGAATGACGACGACGCCTTCAGCATCGACGCCGTGTACCTGGAACACGGACTTCGCGATGTCCAAACCAACCGTGACTACCTGATTCATGGCTTTCCTCCAGCTCTGCCGGAGGCTTAACGCCGCCGGTGGGTTGGAGAGCCGTCCACAGCATC
>NZ_JACARP010000209.1:0-453 GCF_013386595.1 Brevundimonas sp. P7753
ACCAGACCCGGAACCGGGTCCAGCGGCTCGCCGTCGATCTCCATCCGGCTCGGCAGGTCGGGCGTCACCGGAATGCGCTTGGACACATCGGTCAGGTCTGCGCCGTCCAGCACGATCCCGCCCGCCTTGCCCATCCGCGCCATCTCGGCCCGCGAGCCATAGCCCATGGAGCCGAGGAGCTTATCGACTCTACTTGTTGGGGTCCTACCGCCCTTCGGGCTGCTTGAGGACGTGCTCACTTCACCGCCTCGAAGATCTTGTACCCGCCCTTGTCGAGCAGCGGCTTCACCCGCTTGAAGGCCGCGTTCAGTTCGGCCTCATAGGGCAGGTGCCGGTTGGCCACCAGCCACAGCACGCCGCCGGTCTTCAGCAGGGCCGCCGCCTGACGGATGAAGTTCTGACCCAGACGCCGATCCTCGGTCCCGCCGTCGTGGAAGGGCGGATTGCTGACGA
>NZ_JACARP010000210.1:0-1756 GCF_013386595.1 Brevundimonas sp. P7753
CCGCCGCCGCCACCGCCGCCTCCACCACCGCCGCCTCTGTTGGCGTCAGCCAGTCCGACGTCGCTGTACGGCGATGCTGAGTATCCCACAGCGCTGAGCGTTGTGAACGTCTCTGGCGGAGTTTCGCCTTATGTTTTCGGTTGGCAGCGCGTATCAGGCTCTGCTGCGATATCGGTAGTGTCGCCGACCGCGAGCGCCACGACGTGGTCATATGCTGGTCCCGTCGTTCCGCCTGACAAGATCGCCTATTGGAGATGCAAGGTCACCGATGCGGCGTCTACCGTCGTCTATACCAATCAGGTCCTGATCCGCATGGTGATGGGATGAAGGTGCGCGGGCGTCCCCTAAAAGTCGGTCGTTTTCGGCTGATGAATTTCGTCGCCTGCGTTGTCATGCTGACTTGCGTGCTTGCCTCACTTGAGGCGCATGCGCAGGAAGCGCAGTTGCTTGTCCCTCAACCCTATTCCGAGCGCGATCGGCATGGAGTGGATGTGATGGGCGGAGCATTTTCCCACGCCCCGGCCACGCTTTCGATTGGGCCTCGGAACGGTGGCCTGTCCTTTCGGCCCGTCGTCACCGACCGCGGCCGCTGGACCCATAACTTTATGGGCTCGGTCGTGGAGGCCTGCGATTGGCACGACGCTTCAAACATGTGCGAGTTGGTGCGCGGCGCCTACCGCACCGTTACGCTGGGTGATTCACACGCGGTCGTCTTCGAAGAGCAGGTCGACGGTAGTTGGGCGCCGACCAATGGTCAGTCCGCGACGTTGACGGGTTCGGGAGGGAACTGGACCTTCGTCGCCCATGACGGAACTATCGCCACCTTCGCCGCCCCTACGGTTTGGGAATACACTGGAGAAAGCGGGCCCAACTTCAAGCAGACTTCGCTGGCGGCGCTTCGCACCTTGACCCGACCTAGCGGTTTGACGCTGACCTACCACTATCGCCTGAACGCAATTGGTGCCTACACCCTTTCTTCAGTCACCTCGAACACGGGCTATCAGCTCTTCTTCGAGGCTGCGGCGTCGGGCGTGCCCGAGATTGCGAAGGCGATTGCACTCAATACCGCTGTTGAGGCCTGCGATCCGACGGCGCCAACCTGCACGCCTGCTGGAGCATGGCCGATGATGACGCTTGAGCGCAGCTCGGGGTCAATACGTGCGACCGATGCGCTGGGACGCACTACCTACTACAATTTCGGTCCGCCAGCGGCTGGCCATCTTAACCGGGTCATCGGCGTGCGCCGGCCTGGGCGCACAACTGGCTACGATATGACTTTTCTCTATCGGCGGTATGTCTCTACTCCGCCTGAAGAATTTCCGTTCGTGGAGCCGTATGGCCCGGTCGCCTCGGTGGCGACCGATGACGGCCTATGGAAATACAAGAACGCTTACGGAAGCTGGACGCGAACGGTGGAGAACCCCCAAGGGCATGCCGTCATCTACGAAATGCAGGAGTTTGGAATCTCCAAGACAGCGCGTCTGCACAAGATGACCGATGAGCTCGGCAGGGTTTGGACCAACACCTACGAAATTCGTCCTGGTATCGGAGCGGTGCTGCTCTCGGTGACGCGGCCTGAGGGCGACGAGCTGGTGTATAACTTCGACACTCGCGGCAACGTTACGGAAGAACGGATGGTGTCAAAAGCGCCGGGCTCGCCTGCGGATATCGTACGTCGAGCGACTTATCCATCGACCTGCGCTAACCCAGTCACCTGCAATCTTCCGACCAGCATCACCGACGCACGCGGCGGTGT
>NZ_JACARP010000211.1:0-1603 GCF_013386595.1 Brevundimonas sp. P7753
AGGGCCGCGACGCCGCCGGCAAGGACGGGGCGATCAAGCGGATGACCGAGTTCATGGCCCCGCGCCAGACCCGCGTCGTCGCCCTGCCCAAGCCGAACGACCGCGAACTGTCGCAATGGTATTTCCAGCGCTATACCGCGCACCTGCCGGCGGCGGGCGAGACGGTCTTCTTCAACCGCTCCTGGTACAATCGCGCGGGCGTCGAGGCGGTCATGGGCTTTTGCACCGTGGCCCAGCACGAACGCTTCCTGCACGACGCGCCGCATTTCGAGCGCATGCTGACCCAGTCCGGCACCATTCTCATCAAGCTGTGGCTCGATATTACGCAAGAAGAGCAGTCGCGACGGCTGGATGAGCGCACCACCCATCCGCTGAAACGCTTCAAGGTTTCACCCCTGGACGGTGAGGCCCAGGCGCGCTGGAGCGATTATTCCGCCGCCCGCGACCAGATGCTGGAACGCACCCATATGGACTATGCCCCCTGGACGGTGGTCGCCACCGACAACAAGAAGAAGGCGCGGCTGAACATCATTCGTCACGTCCTGCACCAGTTGGGCCGCCCGGGGCTGGAGGCCAAGCAGCCGGACCCGGACATCGTCATGAGCGCGGACAAGGCCAAGGGCCTGCTGGCCCCCTAAGGTCTGACGATCTCTCAGTCGTCGCCGAACAGGCGGCGGTTCTTGTCGACAAAGGCGTGAATGGCGTTCGTCAGCGGCCCGTTCTGACGCCCCTTCAGATAGGCCCAGCCCGCGCCCGCCCCGATCAGGGCGCCGCCCGTATCGACGATCAGGTCCCACATGGTGTCGACCAGACCGGACTTCTGCGTGTTCAACCCGAACAGCTGGTCCAGGGTGAACTCCCAGATCTCCCACACCGCGCCGATCATGACGGCGAAGCAGAAGGCGAAGAAGGCCACGGTAAAGGGCGCCGCCGTCAGCCGGTTCCCCTTGACCAGCATCAGCATCAGCAAGGACCCGACCAGCCCGAACGCCACCGCCGAACCGCCGTGCAGCACCACATCCCACCACCAGTAGCGCTCATAGAAGTCCCCGACCTCGCCCAGCACAAGGGTGGCGCACAGGAAGGCGGCGATGGCGCTGACAAAGGCCGTCGGCAGGGCGACCCCGATCTTCTCCCCCACCCAGATCGGAACCAGCGACAGCAGCAAGGTCCCCGCCGCGACAAAGGTGACGCTGAACGCCCCCGTCAGAAACCCGCCCACCGCCGCCCCGATCAGGATGATCCAGGTCAGATACAGGATGATGGGCGGGCGGTTCGATTGTCGAGGCAAGGTCATCGGCTGGCTCCTGCGGACCGCAACAACCTTAAGGACTAGACCTGTCTGCAGCTGCAGTCAGCCCCTACCGCGTGTTGATCGACGCCAGGGCGTGTTCCGCGATCAGCGTATCGGCCAGGCCGTGGGGATTGCGCACGTTGTAGTTCTCAGTGGTCACGACCACGACGACGTCCAGATCCGGCACGATCACCACCTTGTTGCCGCCGGTCCCCGCCATCGCCCAGGCCGCGTGCGGCTGGCCGTTGACGGTGTAGGTCGGCAGCCAGATCAGATAGCCATAGTCGCCGCGCTGCGGATCGACGCTGG
>NZ_JACARP010000212.1:0-587 GCF_013386595.1 Brevundimonas sp. P7753
CCCGATTACACCGGCACTCCAGCCTTTATTTCGCTTTCACAAAAAAACCCTGCCGATCTTGAAGCGTCCACTTTGCACGTGAGTCGATGACACCATCACAGGTGCTCACGCCAAACTCACTAACCCCTCGCTGGGCGCTCCATATCGTATAGGAGCAGTCAGAAACGGTTGCGTGCTGACTTCTATAGACGAAGCGCCAATTATCGTCCGCGGACTTCGCAGCCACAACGGTGCCGCCATCAGACGTCGTGACCGCCACTCCTTCGCGGGGGTCAGAGATGTAGCAAGCGACGATTCTCGCGACGTACCCGCACCTCACGCCGCGCTCAACTCGGCCATCAGCATCATGCCACTCGGCGACATCACCGGCATATCGAAACTGTAGATTCGCCTCGTCATCTTTGACGACGAGGCGAATGCCAGAATGAGCATTCACATATGCGGACGCATCGTTGATTGAGGCTGGAGACATACAAGATGTCGATAGCATCGGAACCAAAAACACGACCCAACTAAAGTCCAAGAAGTTCTTTCGCCACACGATCATACTCCTTGCTGTGCTCACGATTGTAACCATGCCGCCCAAG
>NZ_JACARP010000213.1:0-1041 GCF_013386595.1 Brevundimonas sp. P7753
TCATCGCCCCCGCCGCCTTCCGCACCAGCGGGATCACCGTCCCGCGCCAGAAGGCGGCGTTGGCCTCGCGATAGTTGGCGTAGGTCGCGTCGCCCGGTATCCCCAGCAGCTGCGGCGGCACCCCGAACGCCAGGGCGATCTCCCGCGCCGCCGCGTGCTTGCCGGCGATGAAGTCCATGTCGTGCGGCGTCAGGCTCATCGGCTTCCAGTCCAGCCCGCCTTCCAGCAGCAAGGGCCGCCCGGCGTTCCTCGCCCCCGCATGGGCCTCGCCCAGCTCGGCCTTCAGCGCCTCGAACTGCTCGGCGGTCAGCCGCTCGCCGTCCCTGGCGCCGTAAATCAGCGCCCCCGACGGCCTGGCCGCATTGTCCAGCAGCGCCTTGTTCCAGGCCCCGGACGCATTGTGCACGTCGATGGCGAAGGCCGCCGCCTCCAGCGGTGAAAAGCCGTAATGATCGTCGGTCGGATGAAACAGCTTCAGATGCATGACCGGCGACCAGCCGTCGCCATGCCGCCCGATCCGCACCGCCTGCCCGCCGACCGCATACTCATAGGCCTCGGGCCAGCCCGCGCAGCCCGGCACCACCTTCACCCGGTCCGGCCGCAGCGCCCACAGCTCATCAGGAACGCCGTCGCCATCGACGTCCCCCGACGCCTCGACATAGGCGTTCCCCGCCGTCTGAAGTGCGCCATAGAGCGCCTCCATCAGCTCCCCGCCCGACTGCTCGGGATTGGGCTTGGCCAGCAGCCGCGCCAGCGGATGCTCCGCCGTCCGTACGCCCCCGACCATGACCATCAGCGGCGTCGACGCCGCCGCCTCCGCGATCATCCGCACGCAGCGATAGGCCACGGCGTTCTTGGCGAACCCCTCCTCAGCCAGATGGGCGTAATCCCGCGGCGTCCACCGCGCCCGACCCGCCCCCGTCAGGGCGATCAACGGCCCCGCCCGACTATCCTTGGTTTCAGGCGCGCCGACGCGCCGCCGACCAAACGGTCGTCGCCAATCCATTGAAATCTCCATGATCTTTCTCCCTCCCCTTCATG
>NZ_JACARP010000214.1:0-2484 GCF_013386595.1 Brevundimonas sp. P7753
AGAGGAGTATAAAGGACAGCTCCCGCAGGATCCCGATGATCTGCTCTTCCGTGAATCTCGCTCGTTTCATTCCGTCCGTCCTTTCAAGGGCCGGACTCTAGCTCCGCGTGGAGGAAATTCTCAGGGGCACGTCAAGGGCCATCAGGATTACATGGTGAAGCTCATGGGCCACCGGGTGGTGCAGGCTTCCGTCCATCTGGCCGCTCTATCGAAGGATCGCTTCAGCGAACAAGAGTTCACCCAATTAAGAACCATGGCGGCTGACATTGGCGTCGCCGCCTTTGGTCCCCTCCCCGTCCGTCCATACGATTTTGATAGACCGCCTGAAGTCATGGCAAAGCTGCAGATCCTTCACGACCTGCTTGATGGACTTTAGGCTGCGGGGCGTATTGATTTCAGGCGTCTTCAAACGAAAAAGCCTCCAACCGGCATGTGGGCGCGATTAACCCTTCGTTAATCCAGAATGAGCACCCTCTGCCTCGGACCCCTCATCATTTTTGCCGGCGCGCGCCAGCGCGCTTATGCATGCTTGAGGGTTTGTACCTTGAAATCGCTTCCCCATTCGACTCCTGCTGCCCCGGAACGCGAGCAGCAGCAGCGATGCGCGCCAATGCCAGCGACCGCCTCATCGGCATCGAAGGCGACCTGTCCTGCCATCATCCTAGCCGATGCGGACAGCGTCGCCTTCAAGTCGCCGCTGCCTATCGCCACGACCGTACGCAATCATGCTCAGACCATTGCTCTGGACACATCCCTCCCGCCCGAAGCCCGAGCCGCCTTGGCGGAAGACCTTCTCGCCGGGCTCGTTCGCGCCCTAGCGCGGGTGGCGGTGGAAATGCAAACCTGCCCTTCCCCTCCCCTTTCTGAGCCCAAACTCTGATGCGCGCAGCCCTTTACGCTCGCTTTTCTAGCGACCTGCAGAAGCAGACCTCGATCGAGGATCAGTTCACGGCCTGCCGGGCCTTCGCCGCCCGTCAGGGCATCGACATCGTCAGTGCCTTCGAGGACGCCGGCATATCCGGTGCCTCCATCGCCAACCGGCCCGGCTTTCTGGCCATGGAGCGCGCGGCCAAGGGCGGGGCGTTCAACGTAGTGATCTGTGAAGCTCTGGACCGCCTGTCCCGGTCGCAGGCCGACACCGCCGCCATCTTCGAGGACCTGCGCTTCCTTGGCGTATCCATCCTCACGATCTCCGAGGGCGTCGTCGATGAACTTCACGTCGGCCTCAAGGGCACGATGAACGCCCTCTTCCTCCAGGAAATCCGCCGAAAGACCCGGCGGGGCCTGGAGGGCGTGGTTCGTGATGGCCGCCACACCGGCGGGCGGGTCTACGGTTACGCCATCCGCCGCGAATTCGACGCGGCAGGCGAACCGATCCGGGGTCTGCGCGATATCGTCCCAGCCGAGGCCGAAGTCGTCGTCGAGATCTTTCGCAAGTACGCTGCGGGCGCCTCCCCACGCGCCATAGCGGCAGAACTGAACGCGCGCGGCGTCCCCAGCCCTCGAGGCAAGGCTTGGAACGCCTCGACCATCAACGGCAACGCCGATCGCGGCAACGGCGTCATCCACAACGAACTCTATCGGGGCGTCCTGGTGTTCGGCCGCCAGACCTGGCTGAAGGACCGCAGCACCGGCGCTCGCAATGCGCGCAAGGGCGACCCGGCCAGCATTGTCCGCCAGAAGGTGCCCGACATGCGGATCGTGCCGGAAGACCTCTGGCTCAAGGTCCGCGCCCGCTATGAAGAAAACCGCCTGGGTCCGCAGAAGACGTCGTCACTGGCGTCGGTTCGCCCGAAGCATCTGCTCAGCGGCAAGCTGACCTGCGGCTGCTGCGGCGGCCCTATGATCCGCAGCGGATCCGAGCAGAGATTCGTCTGCTCCTGGCGACGCGAGCGCGGTCCGGCCGCCTGTGACAACGGGCGCGGGGTGAAGGGTGCCGACATCGCCGACCGGGTCCTGGCCGCCCTCAGGGATCGCCTTCTGGCGCCTGACATCGTCGCCTCCGCCATGGAAGAGGCGCGCCTCGAAATGGACAAGCGCAATCGATACATCCGGGGCCGACGAAGCAAGCTGGAATCCGACCTGGCCGAAGCCAAGCGCCGGTCGGACCGGCTGATCGACCAGGTGGCCGACGGCGCCCTGAGCGGCGCCGCGATCAAGGAGAAGCTGGCCATGCTCGAGGCCCAGCGTGCGACGTTGGAGACGGAACTGGCGGCTGAGGAAGCGCTCTCCCCGGTGTCCCTGCACCCAGGAATCGCCGAGCATTATCGCCGCGTGGTAGGCGACCTCGCCCAGGCGCTTCATCGCAGCGACAGCGAGGCAGCGGCCGAAGCGCGCGACCTGGTGCGCCGGTTGATCGAGACGGTCGTGGTGACGCCGCTGCCGGAACGGGGCAAGTACGCGCTGACCGTACAAGGCAAAATCGCCGCCCTGGTGAACCAGGACGACGATTGTACTATTGTAGTGGGTGCGGGAGCAGGATTT
>NZ_JACARP010000215.1:0-471 GCF_013386595.1 Brevundimonas sp. P7753
CCCTCGCCGCGAGCGGGCCACTCGGCTGCCTGAGACGTAAAACTGCATCATGTAGTAATCGAGACTATCGCCTGCGATCAGCGCCGAAGTCCGTTCCGTCTTCTGAACGCAAGTAGTAACACTCCCGAACATCAACTCTCCGGCGCGATACGCATTCACTTTAGCGAAGAAAGTCGCATCCGTGATCGACGATATCTGCCATACTGATGCTGCCGTCTCGCGCCATACACCTATACGGGACTTCTCGGGCAACAGGGACGTATCAAATACAGATCTCGCCACCGGCGCTTCTGTATTAAATACATGACTCGTTACTTTACTCATAAAACGACCCTCTACGCGAAAGCAACAAAATGGTCACCGACCGCTGCCCGGCAGCACCACATCACGCAGCTAGCCAACAACCTCTTTATGAGCGGTTGGCAGCAGGTTGAGAAACGCGTCGGCCAGGCGTGAGGGTTTGACGCTGTT
>NZ_JACARP010000022.1:0-58637 GCF_013386595.1 Brevundimonas sp. P7753
GGGCGGAGGCGGCGGGGGCGGCAGGACCACCCGCACCGTCTTGTCCTCGCGCTGACGCTCGCTGACCGAGGCGGGCCGCAGGAAGGTCGCGGCCAGCACGGCGGCCAGCACCGCGACCGCCCCGACCACCGGCCAGTTGATCGTGCGCCGACGAGGCGGCGGCGGCGGATCATCCGCCAGATAGGCGTAGGTCATGGCGCTCAGGCCCCCGCGCCGGGCGGGCGGGTCGAGGCCATGCCCAGGCTGCCGACGCCGACCTTGGAGCACAGGTCCAGCACCTGCATGATCTGGTCGTACTGCACCGCCCGGTCGCCGCGCAGGATCACCGGCAGATCCGGCGTCGAGGCGATGGAGGCGCGCAGTTCCTGCTCCAGCTCGGCCATCGAGACGGGAACGGCGTCGATCGACACCGTGCCGTCGTTGGCGACCGCGATAACCCGCGACTTGGGCTGATCCAGCACCTGGGAGGCCGAGGCCGACGGCAGGTCGACCTTGATGCCCTGCACCGCCGCCGTGGTCAGCAGGATGAAGATGATCAGCAGCACGAAGGTCAGGTCGACCAGCGGCGTGATGTTGATCTCGTTATAGGGTTTCTTGCCCTGAACCTGCATGGGTCAGCGCTCCCTATTCCGCCGCGAGGGCGGCGGCGGGAACATCCTGCCAGGTTTCAGCGATGCGCTTTTCCAGCTCGTCGACGAAGATCTGGTTGTCGGCCGTGACGTCCTCGACCCGGCTCAGCAGATAGTTGTAGCCAAACAGGGCCGGGATCGCGACGGCCAGACCGGCGACCGTGGCCAGCAGGGCCGCGGCGATGCCGGGGGCGATGGCGTTGATGTTGACCTCGCCCGCCGCCGCCACCGAGGCGAAGGTGATCATGACGCCCAGCACCGTGCCCAGCAGGCCGATGAAGGGACCGCCCGAGATGGCGATGGTCAGCAGCACCATCCACTTGTTCAGCTTCTGGCTCTCGCGCACCTGACCGGCGTCCAGGGCCGAGCGGATGGCGGCGATGGACTGCGGACGGACGGCGAAACGGCTGCCCGACGCCCTGCCCTCGGCCAGACGCAGGCCCAGTTCGCGCCGACCGATCTGATAGAGACGGGCCAGCGGCGAATGCGCGTTCAGGCTGGCGGGCAGATCGCCCAGACCGTCATGACCGTTCGAGGCGCGCGCCGACTGGCGATAGGCGTCCAGGAACTCCTCGTTGGCGCGCGTGGTGCGGCCCAGCATCAGACCCTTGGAGATCATGACCCAGATGGCCAGGGCCAGCATGAAGCCCAGGATGATGATGACCACCCAAGCGTCGACCGTCAGCGCCTTGAACAGGATGCCGAAGTAGTTGTGGCCCCCGCTTTCGGTCTGCTCGGCCGTGTCGAAGGTCAGCAGCTTGGCGCCCTGCCCTTCGCTGGCGGCCGCCAGCTGGAAGGCAGCCTGCGGCAGGGCGACGCCCGCCACGCGGAACTCGTCGATCTCGCCGGCGAAGCCCTGACCCAGAACGGCGGGACCGGACGCCAGCGCGCCCGCGACCTCGCCGGCTGGCTGGCCGTTGACGAACAGGGTCGACTTCTGGCCGTCGTTGACAAGGGCGACATGGGCCCAGGTTCCAGCCGGAAGCGCCGCGCCCGCGCTGCGCTGGCCGGCGACGTCGAGGAAGAGGGTCGCGCCTTCCGACGTGAGGGCCAGACCCGGCAGAGCCAGCAACTGACCGTCCGAACCCGGCTTGACCCAGAAGCTGACCGAGACCGGCCCTTGCGCAAAGGCTTCGGCCGGCACCGAGACAGCAGCAGCCCCGTCCAGCGTCAAACTCTGGCCGATCAAACCGCCCGTATTGCGGCCCTCGCCGCCGACGCCGTTCAGGCCGTTGGACGTGGCGTCCTGCGGCGCGCCGGCGCCGTCGAAGTGCCAGACCAGCTTGTAGTCGGCGCCGAAGGTCCCGGCGGCGTTCTGGCCGGCCTCGGCTTTCTCGTTGCCGTAGTAGGCGTAGATGGCCGAGGCGGCGCCCGGCTTCAGGTTCGACACATCGACCCAGACAAGGGCCTGCTGTTCAGCCGGCGCCCACTTCTCGATGTGGAAAGCCAGAGGCGTGCGGTCGTCGCCTGCTACGAAGCGCAGGTCCGATCCGTCCGCCTTGACGTCCGCGAAGTCAAAGTTGCCGGTGTGCAGACGGATCAGGACGGGGGCGCGGGCCACCTCGCCGGTCACGCCCGCCGCTTGGGCGTTCAGGTTGATCTTGGTGCGGTAGGCATAGTCCGCCTGCCACCAGCCCGCCGCAGCGGCCGGGGCCGCAGCCCCGATCAGCACGGCGGCGGCGAGGCCGCCGAGCAGCCCCTTCTTGGTCATCGTCAAAGCCATCAGAATTCCCCCCAGATACGGAAGCGAACGGAAACCAGGCCCGCATCGCGGCCCGGCATGGAGATCAGGGGCGTGCCGACATCGACGGCCCCGTTGAGGTATTGGAAGAGGCGCAGCCGCCCGCCGACGCCGGCGCTCATCAGCAGGGTCTCGCCCTTCTGACCCGGGAGCGGATCGTGGATGCCGACGAAGCCCGCATCCCAGAAGCCATAGAGACGCAGCTCATCGACGCCCGGCCAGTCGGCCAGAAGCGACGGCGAACGCATCTCCAACTGCGTGGCCAGACCGTAGTCGCCCATGGCCTCGCTTTCGCGATAGGCGCGGACCGAGTTCTGGCCGCCGATGCCGAACTGCTCGTTGGAAATCAGCGGGCGGTCGGTCCACTGGGCTGACAGCTTGGCCGTCAGTTGCAGGTCGTGGACCATCTCCTCGGTGTGCGAGGCGTCGACCTTGACCGTGAAAAAGCTCTGGCGCGCGTTATAGCGCTTGGCGTCAAAGGCCCACTTGTCATCGCCCAGACCGCGCACGCCCAGGACGCCGCTGAAGGTCAGGTCGCTGCGCCGCGCCTCGCCGCTCCAGTCGCCGCGCCACGAGGCCATCAGCGGGAAATACTCGATGGGCGCGGCGGCCCGGTCCGAGCCCAGGATCACGTCTTCCTTAAAGCTCTTCCAGTCGAACCCGACCGTCAGCGAATGGTAGAAGCCGTCGCCGCCGCCCAGGGCGCGGATCAAACGCAGTCCCGCCAGGTCGCCCTTGCCGATGACGTTGGTGCCGCCGACCACGGCGATGTCGCTGTCGGAATGGACCGCATAGGCCAGCAGCTGCGTGCCTACGCCGAGGCGCATCAGATAGTTGCCGGAATAGACAGTGCCGTCCGTCGTCCGTTCGGGCGCCGTTTGGGCCGACAGGCTGATGCTGTCGCCTCGGCCCCACATATTGTCATGACGCAGCGACGCCGCCGCGCGCAGCTGGGTGGTCGAGGCGCTGGAATAGTTGTTCACTTCCAGCGAGCCGTGCCAGGGCGAGCTTTCCTCGACCGCCAGCACCACGTCCAGCGTGCCCGGCGCCACGCCTGCGCGCAGTTCCGGCGTCACCCGCCGCGACGGGTTCTGGTTAAGCGCCACCACGTCCCGCTGGAAGGCCGGCAGGTTCGGCGTCTGACCCGGCGTCAGCGAGGGCGCCTGGGCGCGGACGGCGTCGGGGTTCTTCGTCCCCTCGATCAGGACCTGACCGATGGCCTGTTCGGCCACCTCCAGCATCAGGACGCCGCCCTCGACCGACTGTTCGGGAATGAAGACCGACACGGCGATGAAGCCGCGCTCTTCATAGACGGCCTGAAGCGCGGCGCGCGCCGCCTCCACGTCGTCCGAGGTCCGGCCCGGCCCCATGAAGGGATAGACGGCCCGCTCCACCACCTCAGGCGGCAGGACGGTGTTGCCCTTCACCTGAAAGGCGCGAACCTCGAAGCTCGCCGTCTCCTGCGCCGTCGCGGGCGAGGCGTGAACAGCCAGAACAGCGGCCAGCGCCAAGGCGCTCGCCGCGCCTCTCAGCGCGCAATGTCTCTTGTAAACCAGCATCAATCCCCCGTGACGCGACGGCCGCTGAGGCGACCGACGCCCCGCACTTGGTCGTCAGGGGAGAGACACGTGCGCCCGACACAGGCGCAAAGATTTAGCGTGAAGATTTCGCGACGTTTTCCAGTCGCTTATGTGCTGTTTCGTCAGGCCACGAGGACCACATCGCCGGGCAGGCGCGTGGCCCGAACCCCATAGGCCAGCCGCATCTGGTCGATGACCTGATCGATCCGATCCGTGTGGAAGGCGCCGTTGACGCGACGGTTTCTCAGGCGCGGATCGGCGATGACGATGCGCCCGGTGCGATAGCGATTGATCTCCTCGATCACGTCGCCGAGGCGCTGGTCGCGGAAGACCAGAAGACCGCGCCGCCAGGCCGCTTCAGCCTCGAGGTCGATGGCCGTCGGCGGCTGCAGACGGGTCTGATCATAGGTCACGCTGTGCCGCGCGGGCAGAGCCGCCGCCTGCCCCGCCGAGCGTACCTGGGCCGCGCCTTCCAGACAGGAAACCCGCACCTGGCCGTCCAGACAACGCAGCGCCAGCCGCGCCTGCGAGGCCGTGGTCTCGCCGTCCTGGGCGAAGATCGACAGGGGGGCGTCGGGCCGCTCGATGGTGACAACCGCCTCCCCCGTCAGCAGTTCAAACGCGCCCTCTCCCGCCTGAGGCCGCAGGGCGATCCGCGTCAGGGTGTTCATCTCAATCGACACCCCTGCCGCCAGGTCAACGCGCCGCGTCTCGCCCTTGGCCGTGGTGAAGTCGGCGGGCGGCGGCGCAAAGCGCGTCGCGCCTGACCGTTCCGCAAGAATGGCGACGCCAGCGGCCGAGGCGGCGATGGCCCCGCCCACGACCATGCGACGGCTCAGGCCCCTTCGGGCCTTCATCGGCTGTTTCGCCTGCTCGTCGCGCAACTCCAAGGCCGCTTGTCGCGCCGCCTTGTGCAGCCGCGCCGCCTGGACAAAGGCCCGCTCGTGGCGCGCGTCGGCCTTGCGCCAGACGGCCAGATCCAGGGCGTCGTCCTGCGTCGCCTCGCCTGACATCAGGCGACGCACCCAGGCCTGGGCCTGCTCGGCGACTGGGTCGCTCACCTGCTGATCTCGCCGCTCATGTCCGGCCTCTGAGCCGCCCCTGTAATTCATGACACGCCATCTTCGGAACGGCGCAAGGATATGACCTTGGGTTGAGAGAGAATTCGCTGCAACGCCTCCGTCGCCTGTTTCAGTTCGTGCTGCACCGTGCGCTGGGCCACCCCGTGGCGCTCGGCGATCTCGACCGTCGACAGGCCGTCCAGCCAGGCGTCGGTGCAGATGGCCAGACGTCGCGCCGGCATCCGCGCCATCGCCGCCTTGACCGTCGCCAGATCGGACCGAGCCTCGGCCACGGTCGCCGGGTCCGGGTTTTCATCCGGCACGTCCAGCAGGGCCGCGACCTCGTCAAAGCCCAGCAGCCGCCGGTCGCGTCGTCGCGCATTGGCGGCGATGTTCAGCGCCATACGGTACAGATAGGCGGTCGGGTGGCGCACCTCGTCCTGCGGCCCGCTGCTCGACAGCTTTACATAGGCGTCCTGCAACGCATCCCGCGCCATCTCGCGCGAGCCCAGCCGTGCGCTGAGGCCGCTCAGCAGGGTCTCGTACTTCTCGACCAGATGGCCCCGCAGACGGGCGGCGGCGTCCGTCACCACGACCGCGCGCTCATTCGCCGGTCCGCGCGCCGACAGCCTTCGTCGAGGCGGCGTAGCGCAAAGGCACGATCAGATCGATCGCCCCCGGCAGGGTCGCGGGCAGCCCCGGCAGAGGTTCGCCGCGCCGCAGGGTCTGCAGAGCCGCTTCGTCCAGAGGCGCGATGCCCGAGCTGGTCTCGATCCAGGCGTCCATAACCCGCCCGTCGCGCTGGACGATCAGGCCGACCCGCACCACGCCGGTCGGACGCGCGCCGGACAAAGCGGCCGGATAGGCGTGAAAACGCGCCAGATGGCTCTCGACCCGGCGGTAGTAGTCTGACACCGCACCGGGATCGGGGGCCGCCGCCGGCATGGCCGCTTCGCCTCCGCTGGGCGCCCGCGCTGGGGCCGCGGCGGCAACGCCGGTCGCGGACGGCGCCAGCGCTTCCTCCGGCGCGCTGACCGCCTCGCTGGCGCTGGACTGTCTTTCGGTCCGGTCACTGTCGCCGCTCTGTCGCCAGGCCATGTCGATCAGTTCCACGTTGATCGCGTGCGGCTGGACCTCGGGCGCAGGCGCACCTTGCGGGATCGCCGCCGACGCCAGCAGGACAGCCGCCGCCCCGCCGTGCAGGGCCGCCGACGTCATCGCGCCAAGAAGCCAGTTTCGCGTCATGGATGGAGGTCGAGCCGTCAGAGCCGCTGGAACCCCGCCTCCCTAAACCGTCACCGGCGACAGAACAGTGACGCTGATATGTCAGTGACGCTGGCGGACGCGAAACTCGATCCGCATCGGCTGCGGCAGGTCCGGCGGGGGGGCTGGAAACCGCAACCCCGAGGCCAGAGCCATAAAGTCGGCGTCGCGCCCTGCGTCGCCCGAACCGCGCAAAATCTCAACGCGCCGCGCCGCGCCCTGCTCGCTCACCCACAAGCGCACGCTCAAGGCATAGTCGCCGTCCGACAGCCCCGCGTCCTGACGCAGAGCTTCGACCGTTTGCCGCTGCACCGCCTCGGCATAGGCCCGCGCCTCTGGGCTCACGCCCGTCCGGCCGACGACCGGCGCCGCCGTCGCCGTGATCGGATTCAACGTCACCGCCGAGGTCGATCCCGCGTAGATCACCACCGCCCCCGCCGAGGTGAACCGCGCCGTCAGCCCTGTCCCCGCCAGCATCAGAACCAGCGCCTCACGCGGCTGCATCGCACCCGAAACCGGCGACGACCGCCGACCAGCCGCCAGTGAACTATCATAGAGCATCTGCAGCCCGGTCGAGACCGAGAAAGCCGCGAGCGCCTGATCCAGCGGCTGAGCGGGTATGACAAAGGCCCGCCCCGCCGCGTTTTCAGCCACGGCCGAACACGCGATCAGGGCCGCCGCCGCGCCGCCGAAAATGCTGACGATCTTGTTCACGACACGGACACGATGAGCCTAGGACCCCAAACCGCCCGCTCTCAGTCGACGGCAAAAAGCACGATCAACGATTTGTTTTTGCGACATTTTTTGAACCCCTCCAGAAATCACTTAGCGGGCAGACGTCGCTATGACCCGTGAGCCATGCCGATGACGAGCTTGCCACGGAGCAAGGCTCACGGTCGACGCCGCACCTCCCAGTCGAGCGTCCATCGCCCTGCTCCGGCCGGCTTGAGCTCCGACGTCGCAGCCGGAACCTGGCGGTCCAGACCATCCAGCAGCAAAGACCCGCCAGAGACCGAAGCCACCGTGGCGTTGGTCTGCCAGAACGGCCCTGACATGCCGCGCATGGAAAAGCGGATGTGAACCGTGTCGTTGACCTTGGGCATGGGCTTCTTCTCTCAGCCGACTTTCGGCCTTCTTGCGGCGTCTTCTACACGGCGGAGGCGCCGGCGCCTCCTCCTCACTTTGATCGGCGTCAGCAAGAGCATGCTATAGACGCCCAAGGGCGTTTCACTCCCGGCAAAAAGGACCTCATGGCGCGACAATCTCGGATCTCTACCCGGCTTTCCGCAGCCAGCCTCGTCCATCTTGGCGCGCCCCGGCTGGCGGACCTGCTGATCGAGGCCGGCGCCGGAAACGCCAATCTCAAGCGCCGCCTTCGCCTCGAACTGGCGGCTGAGGCCGGCCCCGACCTTCTCGCCCTCGAGATCGCCAAGCGCATCACCGCCGTCTCTGTGGCCGGCACGCGCGTATCCTGGCGCAAACGCGGCGAGTTGATCGATGACCTGAACGCGCACCGCGAGATGATCGTCGAGCGGCTGGCGCCCGAAGCGCCCGGCGAGGCGCTGGCTGTCCTTGTTCGCTGGTTCGACCTCTACCCCGGCCTCGCCGCCCGCGTGAAGGACACCAAGGGCGAACTGCCCGCCGCCTTCGAGGCCGCTGCGCCCGATCTGTTTGCCCTCGCCGAGACCGCCGGAGACGAGGCCTTGCGCGATCTGGTCGACGCGCTCCACCGACGTCCGCAGGACTATGCGCGCTGGATCTCTGCGGCCGGCGACGCCCTGGGTCGGGTCACGGCGCGCCGGCTGCTGGACAGCCTGGACGCATCAGCCCGGAAGATCCCGGCGGGCCGCAACCTGCTACGCCGCCTCGCGGATCGGGCCGACGACCTCGACCTCTGGCTCTCGCTCGTCACGCCCGAGCAGGCTGGATCAGCGGATATGGCCGCCGACATCGCCCGCCGCCTCCTTGGCGCCGGCCGCGTCAGCGAAGCCCGCGCGGCCCTGGAAGCGGCCCTCAGTCCATCGCCGCTCAACCGCCCCTGGACCTTCGGTCGCCATCAGAAGGATGGCGCGCCTCGACTGACGCCCGCCTGGGAAGCGGTTTCCATCGACGTGCTCGACGCCGAAGGCGACCGCGACGAAGCCCAAGCGCTGCGCTGGAGCCTGTTCGAGCGCGACCTGTCGGCGCCGGTTCTTCGGGACTACCTCTCACGCCTTCCCGACTTCGACGATGTCGAGGCCCTCGACCTGGCCTTCGCTCACGCTACGGCCCACCCAGACTTCGAGGCGGCCATGCGGTTCCTTATGGACTGGCCTGCTCATCGGGAAGCGGCCGCCCTTGTCCTGGCACGACCGCGAGAAGCCCGGCAGCCTCGACCCCTGTCAACGGCCTGGGCGTCACGCCTGGCCCAGCGCTTTCCCGAAGCCTCAGAAATCCTGGCAGGCTAGCTTCGCCAAGCTACGCAGGTTATTGGAAAATAATACAGTTTACGCCCAGGCATGAGACCTAAACCCGCCGAGGAAACGCCTAAGCTTCCAGCTTTCTGAACGGTCGGATCAGCCCACACAGGAGCATGACCGCGACACTGGCGACCACGCCCATCAAAGCGAAATAGCCGCTCGGCGACATGGCGCTCCAGGTCGAGCCGACGAGGCCCGCCAGCAAGTTGCCGGCGAAGGCCGCCAGGAACCAGGCGGCGATCATGGTCGCCGTCATCTGCGCCGGCGCAAGGCGACCGAACAGGCCCAGGCCGACGGGAAGAATGAACAGCTCTCCGCTGGTCAGCAGGAGGAAGAAGGCGGCGAGCCAGAGCCAGTGAACGGCGCCCTGCCCTGAAACCGCCACGACGAGAGCCAGACCGAAGAAAGCGCCCGCCACCAGGGCCGCGCCCGTCGCCATGCGGGCCAGCGACGACATCCCCCGCCCCTTCCGGGCCGAGCGGTCCCAGGCCGTGACCAGGATCGGCGTCAGCAAGAAGACCAGCAGAGGATTCAGGGACTGGAACCAGGTCATGGGAATGGACCAGTCGCCCAGCGAGCGGTCCACATCGCTGCCGATCCACAGGGCCAGGGTATTGCCCACCTGCTCATAGGCGACGCGGAAGACCACCACCGCCAGGATCACGCCGCCGAACAGCCAGAGCGACGCACGGTCCAGCCCGCCGCCCTTGACCTTTTCGCCCCGCGCCGCGCGCGGCGGATCGGCCGGCAGGTAGCGTCCGCCCAACAGATAGATGGCCAGGCCCGCCGCCATGCCGACACCCGCCAGGGCGAAGCCCCAGTGCCAGCCGTAGATCTCGCCCACCGCACCGCAGACCAGAGGCGCCATGAAGGCCCCCAGGTTCACGCCCATGTAGTAGATGTTGTAGGCGCTGCCTCGCCGCGGATCATCGGGCTTGTATAGCCCAGCCACCTGCCCCGGCAGATTGGGCAGGAACAGGCCGTTGCCGATCGCGATGACCGCCAGGGCCGGATAGAAGAGCGCCTCCGAAGCCATCATGAAGTGGCCCAGGATCATGATCGACGCGCCAAAGACCACCGAGCGTCGGCGCCCCAGCCAGCGATCCGCCAGCACCCCGCCGAAGATGGGCGTCAGATAGATGACCGCCGTATAGAGCCCATAGATGATCGAGGCCCGCCCCTGCTCGATCAGCAGGGTGGTGGTCATGTAGTAGACCAGCAGGGTCCGCATGCCGAAGAAGGAGAACTTCTCCCACATCTCGGTCAGGAACAGGACGGTCAGCCCGCGCGGCTGACCCAGAAAGCTCTTTTCGCTGGCGGCGATGCTCATGACGCTCGGCTTTCCCCTTGGCCGTGGTGGCGATGCGACGTCTCGCCCATTCGAGGCAAGACGTCGCGTCCAGGTTTAGAAATAGGCCTGGATGGTAAAGCCCATGGTGCGTGGCTGGACCGTGATCCAGCTTTCCGGCCCCGTGATGCTGACCGGGCTGGCCAGAACGCGGCCGTCGTCGTCGAACAGGTTGCGCACGAAGATCGACGCCTCGATCGGACGACCCGGCAGGCGAACCCCGGCCGTCAGATTGACCAGATGATAGTCGCCATATTCGCGGTTGTTGGCGTTCTCGACGTCGAAGCGCGTGTTCATCTTGCCGGTGTAGCTGTAATCGACCCGGGCGAAGGCGTCGCGCGGTTCGAACACCGTAAAGGCCTGACGCAGACCCGCGCTGACCTGCTCGCGCGCCACGCCGGGCACGTGATCTCCGTCCGACCAGGTGGTGAAGGGCACGTCCTCGGTCAGGGTGGAATCGGTCAGCCCCACCGTGGCGTAGACATCCAGGGCGTCGTTGACGGCGAAACGGGTCTCGATCTCGGTCCCGATGCTGCGCGCCTTGCCCGCATTGGTGCGGAACGAGAAGGAGCAGGACGGCAGACTCATCGTCGTCTGGATGTCGGTCCAGTCGATGTAATAGGCGCTGGCGTTCACGGTCAGGCGACGGTCCATGAACTGGTTCTTGGAACCGATCTCATAGTTCCACACCGAGTCGGAACCGAAGCTGCCGGGCGTCTCCGACAGGCCCAGCTTGTCCAGGTCGGCGCGACACAGATCGGCGGGAACCGTGGTGTTGACCCCACCCAGGCGGAAGCCCTTGGACGCCTGGACATAGACCATGCTGTCGCGCGTGGCGTCGAACGACAGGTTGAACTTGGGCGTGAACCCATCTTCCGAAAACTCGCCGGAGTAACGCGACACGCCGCCGTTCAGCAGACCCGACGAGAAGGTCTCATACTCCTCGCTGAAGTCGAAATAGCGCAGGCCCGCCGTCGCCGTCAGGCGCGGCGTGATCTTGTAGGACACCTCGCCGAACACCGCCTTCTGCTTCTGGCGGATGTTCTGGAAGCCGTAGAAGACCTGATCCACGCCCGGCGCGCCGAAGTCCGACGACGGAGCGCCGACGTGGGCGTCCAGACCCGGCACGACGCCGTCCTGCGTATAGTCGCGCTTGCGGTCCTGATAGAAGACGCCGGCGATATAGTTCAGGCGGCCCTCGCCGCTGGAGGCGATCCTCAGCTCCTGCGAGAAGTCCTCGATCTCTGTCGTGTCGACCAGGGGCGCGGGCGAATCCAGCCCCAGGGCTGCCTCGGTCAGGAACTCCAGGCTGGTGCGGTTGGTGTTCTTCTTCTTCAGGAAGGAGGTCGAGGAATTGATCGAGGCCCAGCCCAGGTCATAGTCGAGGGCAGCGTTGAAGATGTTGATCCGATCGGTCAGGCCGTCGAAGGCGCGGATGTTGCGCTGATAGGGCGCCGACTGACTGGCCCGCGATCCCGTCTCCAGGTCGTGATACATATAGGTCAGGTTGGCGCGCAGGTCGGGGCTGAGCTGCGCCCCCAGCTGCAGACGGGCCCCGGTCGTCGTGGCGTCGTTCTGGTTGTCCTCGCCCGTCGCCGTATTGTCGATATAGCCGCCCTGATAGGTGCGATAGGCGACCGCGCGCAGGGCCACGACGTCTGTGACCAGCGGCACATTGATCATGCCCTTGGCGCTATAGTTGGCCTCGCCGTGACGGGTGTGCGAGGCTGAGCCTTCGGCCGAGCCCGAGAAGGTCGTCAGGTTCGGCTTGTTGGTGATGATACGGATGGCGCCGCCCATGGCGCCCGATCCATACAGGGTGCCTTGCGGTCCGCGCAGAACCTCGACCCGCGACAGGTCATACAGGCCCAGGTCAGGGTTGAAGCCGTTCACCGAGATCGGCGTCTCGTCGATATAGACCCCGACCGTCTCCTTGTTCTGGGGCTCGTCGTTGCGCACGCCTCCCGTCGAAATCCCCCGCAGGGCGATGGTGGACAGCCCCGGCCCCTGGGACACCATGGACAGGCTGGGCACCGACGCCACCATGTCGGCCAGACCGTTCTTGCCCGTCTCCATGATCTCGGCGGCGGACAGGGCGGCGACCGAGTTGGCCACGTCCTGCAGATTCTGCGAGCGCTTCTGCGCCGTGACCACGATGTCGTCGACCGTCGTGGCGGGGTCCACAGCCCCCGCAGCCGATTGCGCCGCCGCCGGCGACGCCGTCAGCGCCAGAACGACCGCCAGGGAACTCACGCCCAGATACTTGTTCTTGCCGCTCATCTTGGTTCTCCCTCCCGATTTCATGATGGTCTCAACCCCACACGGCCCGGTCGAACAGGCTCAGCCGGCGCCCGTCATGGCGCACGGCGGCGTCCGCCGGGTTTTTCAACAACAGGGACACGTCCAGATCGACGACCTCGCACAACGTGCCGACCAGGTAGGCCGGCGCCATCGCCAGGCCGGACCCCATCATGCAGCCGACCATCAGCCTCATGCCCCGCGCCTCGGCCTCGCGGGCCAGGGCCAGGGCCTCGGTCAGGCCTCCGGTCTTGTCGAGCTTGATGTTGACGTAGGCATAGCGGCTCTCCAGCCGGTCCAGATCGGCTCGATCCTGACAGGACTCGTCGGCGCACAGCGGCACAGGGCCGGTATAGCCGTCGAGTTGCTCCTCCTGACCGCGCGGCAGAGGCTGCTCGATCATGAAGACCTCCAGCGCGGCCAGTTCCGGCGCCAGGGCGTTCAACTGCTCCAGCGTCCAGCCGCCGTTGACGTCCACGAACAGCCGGGTCGTCGGCAGGACGGCACGCACGGCGCGCACGCAGGCCATGTCGTCCGGCCCGCCCAGCTTCAGTTTGATCATCCCCGCGTGGCGGTGCGTCGCGGCCAGGCGCGCGCTCTCCTCCGGGGTCTCGATCCCGATCGTGACGTCCGACGCCAGATGAGCCGGCGCCGTCAGCCCGGTCAGATCCCAGATCGAGCGGCCCGTGCGCTTGGCTTCATGATCCCAGAAGGCGCAGTCCAGAGCGTTTCTGGCCGGCCCCGCCGACAGGCGCGTCTGCAACTCAAGCCGATCAACGGCGCCGCTCTCGATGTCAGGCGCGATAAGGGCGAGCTCGTTCTGCACCGCCTCAGCCGTATGCCCGAACATCGGCATCGGACAGGCCTCGCCCCGGCCGACGACGCCCCCGCCTTCGAGGGCCACGGCGACCACGTCCATGCCGGAGATTTCGCCAAAGGACACACGGAACGGCGTCGTCAGATCCAGACGGCGCCTCAAGGCTGTGAGCTTCACGATCCCTCCCAGAATTCGTTTTGCAGTCACAGCAATATTCGTGAAATTTTGCACAAGGCAAGAATGAAATTTGCAGAATCGGCACAACTCACCATGTGCAATTGCAAATTTACGCCCGCCCCAATACAGGAAGCGGCTTAAGTCACCCGGAAATAACGAAAAAACGGGGCGCTAATGCGCACGCTCGCCCTTATCGGCACACAACGGCCTATTCGGCGCCGACCCCGGAAAACGCGGCCCAGGCCTCGCGCGAGAAGACCCGGCTTTCGAAGGCGTCGTATCCCCGTCCACCGCCGTGGAAATAGGTCACCAGCACCTCGGCGGGCTGATTGACCGCTACGACGCTGTGCCAGGCGGAGGAGTCCATGTGCATGGCGTCGCCTTCCTCGAGCAGGACAGGTTCCTGCCCCTCGACATAGGCCACCGCCGTACCCTTGACGACGTAGACGACCTTCTCGCCCGGGTGACGGACGAACTCGGATTCCCAAACGCTCACCGGCTGAAAATGGAAATGGCCGCAGTCGAGCGCGCGGGTTTCGTCCGCTCCGAAAAGATAGTGGACCATGGCGTCGCAGAAGCGCTCGGGCCGGCGATCAGGCGCGCGGTCCACCGTCATCCGTCCCGCGCCCGTTCGGATCGTCGACGACCGGGCAGCGGCGCCCGGCGCATCATCAGCCCCAGCCGACGGCTCGCCCAACAGATGCTCGACGGGCACGTCCAGCGCCTTGGCCAGCAGATGCATCTTGTCGACCGTGAGCCGCAGCCGCGTGTTCTCGATGCGTGAAAGGGAAGACGTCGGTATCCCCGTCAGCTGCGACAACTGCTCCAGCGTCAGCTTGCGACTCTTGCGGATGCGGCGCAGGGCGGCGCCGCCCGTCGCGGCTTCGTCGTCGCTGGCAGGGGGGGCGTAGGGACGCGTCATCTCTCTTCCCTACGGCTGCTTCGTCGCCCTGACCAGACGCAGGTCTCTGAAATTGAACGACGGGTCTGTGCGCGCCGACACGGGGGCCATTTCGATGTCGCGAACCTGGCCGCGCGGGTCGAGGCGGAAGTTGACATAGGCGTCGGCATTCAGCGCCCGATCCCGCCAGACGGCGATGAAACGGTCGCCGTCGACATGGCGCAGCCGCCCGCTCATGGCCACCGACCCCAGGTCCATGATCAGGTCCTCGCCGTCCAGCCGCACCTCGACGGGGCCGAACCAGGCGTCTTCATAGCGACCGGCATACTGCTCCAGCGGCAGGGCCGGACGCGGAGCTTCGCCCGCCGCCGCCGCTTCAGAGCCTGCGACGGCCGTGTCCGCCTGAGCGGCGCGAATGGCGGCCATCTCCGCCCTGCCCTGATCGGCGATGGCGCGAAGCGGATTGGGGCTGAACTTCAGCGCGGCAAGCTGCTGGGCGATAGCGCGGGCCGCGCCGCTGGTCTTGTTGGTCATGACCATGACGCCGAAGCCGTCGTCGGGATAGAGGCTCAGATAGCTGACCATGCCGGGCAGACCGCCGCCGTGCTGGACCTCGCGTCGACCAAAGCTGTCCTGCACCATCCAGCCCAGACCATAGGCGCTGAAGGTCGTACCCGCCTGATAGGGCGAGGCTGCGCGCCCGAGGGGCATCAGGGTGACTGGGCTGAACAGGTCGGCGCGGCGCGCGGCGTCCAGTTCAGGCCCCTTGGCCGGATCAAGATTGAAGGCCATCCACTGGGCCATGCCGCGCGCATTGCAGAAGATGCCGCCCGCCGCCAGGGTGATGTCCGGCAGAGGGAAGTCCACCGTGGTCAGTTGGCCGTCGGCATAGTCGTGGGCCAGTGATCGCGCGACGCCCTGCGCTAGTTGCTTCTGGTCCGGCACGCAGCCGTTCATATCCAGACGGGTCAGGAAACGGCTCTGAATCTCATCCTGCCAGGACCGACCCGACACCCGTTCAATCAGGTCTCCGGCGACGATGTAGAGCAGGTTGTCATAGGCGAATTCGGTCCGGAAGCTGGACTTGGGCTCCAGGTGCGCCAGCGCCTGATAGACCTGGGCGCGGTTGGCCTTGCCCTCGGTCAACATCACCAGATCACCGGCATAGGGCGCCAGACCCGAACGGTGGCTCACCAGATCGCGGATGGTGAATTCGCGTGTCACCCAGGGATCGGACAGGCGAAACTCGGGCACGTAGTCGATGACAGGATCATCCCAGTCCAGCCGCCCCTCCTGCTCGAGAAGGGCGATCTCCGTCGTGGTGAAGGCCTTGGAGATCGAACCGATGCCGAACAGCGTATCCGCATTGACCGGCACATTCGTCCGGTGATCCACGACGCCGTAGCCCTTCAGATAGGGGGCCTGCCCCGGCTGAATCACGGCGATGGCGACGCCCGGAATCTCGAAAGACGCGATCGCCGTCTCAACGACCTGATCGATCTGCCGTTCGCTGAGACGAACCGGGTCGGCGGCTTCCGCCCATCCACCGACCGCCAATGCCGCCAGCCCAATGAGCGGGCCATAGTTCCGTAGCCGTGACAACATGATCGCCTCCCTTGCTCCGAACTCTGATTTCGTTTTGCTGTTTCTGCAAGAAATTTGTGCCGAACGTCAAAAACAGCAAACGCCTTGAGAACGCTCTGAGCTCACTGGAACTCCGCCTTGCAGGCGCGCATCCGGCGCAGCCATGGGCGTCAGGCCCATCAGACAGCCTCGGACCGCTTTGACATCACCAAAGATTCCATTATCGTGGAATTATGGAATCCGAATCCGCCATCCTCGCCCTCGCCGCCTTGGCGCAACCCACGCGCCTTGAGACCTTCCGCCTGCTGGTGCGGCATGAGCCCGAGGGCCTGCCCGCCGGCGAGATCGCAGATGCGCTGGCCGTGCCCGCCAACACCATGTCGGCGCACCTCGGTGTCCTGTCCCGCGCCGGTCTGATCAGTTCAGAACGTCGCAGCCGGTCGATCATCTACCGGGCCGACCTGGACCGCCTTCAGGCGCTGGTCCTGTTCCTGCTGAAGGACTGCTGCCAGGGCCGCGCCGAACTGTGCGAACCGCTGCTGGCGGAACTCAACCCCTGCCGCACCTGAGGCCCCCATGGACGTCGTCATCTATCACAATCCCGCTTGCGGGACGTCGCGCAACGCCCTGGCTCTGATCCGCCACGTCGGCATCGAGCCCCACGTCGTCGAGTATCTGAAGACGCCGCCCAGCCGCGCCATGATCCGGGGGCTGGTCGAGCGCATGGGCGTTCCGCTGCGCAGCCTTCTGCGCGAGAAGGGCACCCCCTTCGCTGAGCTTGGGCTGGGCGACCCCGCCCTGACGGACGATCAACTGCTGGACGCCATCGAGGCGCATCCGATCCTGCTGAACCGTCCGATCGTCGTCTCGTCGCTGGGGGTGAAGCTGTGCCGACCGTCCGAGGCGGTGCTGGACCTTCTGCCGTTCGAGGGCCTGAAGCCCTTCATCAAGGAGGACGGCGAGGTCGTCATCGACGCCGAGGGCCGGAGGGTCCGCTGATGGTCGACGCCGCCATGACTGAACAGCCGCCGCGTCGCCTGTCCTTCCTCGACCGCTGGCTGACGCTGTGGATTTTCGCCGCCATGGCGCTGGGCGTGCTGCTGGGCTCGGTCGTGCCGGGGTTGCCCGGCTGGATCGATAGCCTGTCGGTTGGGACGACCAACATCCCCATCGCCATCGGCCTGATCCTGATGATGTATCCGCCGCTGGCGCGGGTGAAGTACGAGGAACTGCCGCGCGTCTTCGCCGACAAGCGCGTGCTGCTGCTGTCCCTGTTCCAGAACTGGGTGCTGGGGCCGGTGCTGATGTTCGCCCTGGCGGTCCTCTTCCTGCGCGACCAGCCGGAATACATGACCGGCGTCATCCTGATCGGACTGGCGCGCTGCATCGCCATGGTCCTGGTCTGGAACCAGCTGGCGCGCGGCGACAACCAGTATGTGGCCGGTCTGGTCGCCTTCAACTCGTTGTTCCAGATCGCCTTCTTCAGCCTCTACGCCTGGCTGTTCCTGACCGTGCTGCCGCCCCTGTTCGGACTGGAGAGCAGCGTGGTGGACGTCAGCGTGTGGACCATCGCCGGCGCCGTCCTGGTCTATCTGGGCCTGCCCTTCCTCGGCGGCTTCCTGACCCGACGAGCCCTGGTCGCGAGGAAGGGGAACGACTGGTACGAGACGCGCTTCCTGCCGCGCATTGCGCCGATCACCCTGATCGCCCTGCTGTTCACCATCGTCGCCATGTTCAGCCTGAAGGGCGGCGAGGTGGTCGCCCTGCCGCTGGACGCCCTGCGCATCGCCGTGCCGCTGACCATCTACTTCTTCGTCATGTTCGTGGTCAGCTTCCTGATGGGGCGGCTGATCGAGACGGATTATCCGCGCACCACGGCCCTGGCCTTCACCGCCGCCTCCAATAATTTCGAACTGGCGATCGCCGTCGCCATCGCCGCCTTCGGACTGGCATCGCCGGTCGCCTTCGCGGCGGTCATCGGCCCGCTGGTCGAGGTGCCGGTGCTGATCCTGCTGGTCTCGGTCGCCTTGTGGCTGGGCCGCCGCTACTTCCCCGCGACCGCGCCCAAGAAAGACGTCTGCTGATGACCCGCCTCCGCGACCTGCCCGATCCCGACCACCTGCCCGCACTCGACCCGGCCTACCTTTCCAGCCAGCCGGCGCTGGGCCTCGGCCCGAACGATCATCCGCCGCGCATCCTGCTGCTCTACGGCTCGCTGCGGGATCGGTCCTTCTCCCGCCTGTGCGTCGAGGAGGCGGCTCGCCTTCTCCGCTTCATGGGCTGCGAGACGCGCATCTTCGATCCGTCCGATCTGCCGCTGACCGATCAGGTCGACTACGACGATCACCCCGCCGTCCACGAACTGCGCGAACACGCCCTGTGGTCGGAGGGCATGGTCTGGAGCAGCCCCGAGCGCCACGGCCAGATTTCCGGGATCATGAAGCTTCAGATCGACCACCTGCCGCTCAACATGGGCGGCATGCGCCCGACCCAGGGCCGCACCCTGGCGGTCATGCAGGTCTCCGGCGGTTCGCAGAGTTTCAACGCGGTCAACACCTTGCGTCTGCTGGGCCGCTGGATGCGGATGATCACCATTCCGAACCAGTCCAGCGTCGCCAAGGCCTTCATGGAGTTCGATGAGAACGGCCGCATGAAGCCGTCCAGCTACTATGACCGCATCGTCGACGTGATGGAGGAGCTGGTGCGCTTCACCGTCCTGACCCGCGTCCATGCCGGCCAGTTGGTCGACCGCTACTCCGAACGGAAGGCGTCAGGCACGCCCATCGACGCCGCCAATGACCTGTCCGCCATCGCGATCCGGTCGACCTGACACCTGATCGCCTCCTTAATGCCGCCTGCTTCGGAGATCGGCCGAGGCGCCGTTGATGGCATGGAAGGGAAGCCCTACTGCTCCACCGTGGTTCAAGGGTCGTGTCGATTGACGGAAGCCAGATGATGTCCGAAGGCCCTGACGATCTTCGCCCCCCGCATCTCAGCTATGGCGCCCTTTTCCTGCAGTTCCTGCGGTTCGGTGCCCTGGCCTTCGGCGGCCCCGTCGCCCAGATCGCCATGATCCGGCACCGGCTGATCGACGAAGGCCGGTGGATGTCGAGCGAGCGCTTCAACCGGCTGCTCGCCGTGCTTCAGGTCCTGCCCGGCCCGGAGGCCCACGAACTCTGCGTCCACCTGGGCATGAGGGCGCGCGGCCGGATCGGCGGCGTCCTCGCCGGTCTGGGCTTCATGCTGCCCGGCTTCGTCCTGATGTTGGGCCTGGCCTGGCTCTATTTCTTGATCGGCGTGCAGTCAGGTTGGATGACCAGCGCCTTCATCGGGGTCCAGATCGCTGTCCTGGCCGTAATCGTGAGAGCCGCCCACCGAATCGGCCGGCACGTCATGATCGACCGCAGCCTCTGGACCATCGGCGCCGCCAGTTGCGCAGCCTCGTTGCTGGGCGTGAGTTTCTGGCTGATCCTGCCTGCGGCCGGTCTGGCCTACGCCCTTGTCCAGGGCGGTCGCCGTTTTGAAGCCGCCGCCCTCTTAATCGTGACGCTCTCGGCGGGTCTGGCGGCGCGCTACTGGCTCGACGACCACAGCGCGCCCCTTGTCACGGCGACGGCCTTCGCGCCGATGAGCGCGTCAGCCGCCGTTCTTTTCTTCACCGGCCTGAAGGCGGGACTTCTGACCTTCGGCGGCGCCTACACCGCCATCCCGGTTATGCGGGCCGACGCCGCAAGAGGCGGCTGGATCAGCGACGGCCAGTTCCTGGACGGCGTCGCCCTGGCCCAGGTGATCCCGGCGCCCCTCATCATCTTCGGAACCTTCGTCGGCTATGCCGGCGGCGGCTTTCCGGGCGCGCTGGCGCTGACAGCCGGAATCTTCCTTCCCGCCTTCGCCTTCTCCCTCCTCTTTTATGATCGCCTGGAGCTGGTTCTAGAAAACAAGTCGCTGCACGCATTGCTGGACGGCGTCGCCGCCGCCGTCGTCGGCCTGATCGTCGCCACCGTCCTTCAACTGGGAGCCTCTTTGATCGACACGGCGCCCGTCTGGCCCTTCGCCGTGGCGATCTTCAGCGTCGCCCTCGTCGCCGCCTACCGTTGGCGCGCGCAACTGGCCGTACCCGCCATACTGGTTCTGGCCGGCATGGCGGGCGCCCTTGCCTTCTGAGGACCTCGCACCGGGTGCTTCAGACGCAACAGAGCGCCCTCGCCATCGTAGGCAGGTCGGATTAGCGAGCGTTAGGTCCGAGACCAGCCGGCGTTTCCGTCGGCCCCTGCGCCCCCTCTAAACGGCTTGCGCCGCCTCCTGACACCTGGGAGACGGCGCAAGCACGGCTTCAGAAGCTGTAGCGTAGCCCCACGCCATAGGTCGCCGGGGCGCCGACCAGACGCGAGGCGCCGTTCAGTTCCGGGAAATAGACCTCGTCGGTGATGTTGCGGCCATAGGCGTAGACCGCCCAGTTGGCCGCCGTCTCCAGCTCCACCCGGGCGTTCAGCAAGGTGTAGGCCTCCGAAGTATTGCCCGGCGCCGCGTTCAGGCGGTTGCTCTCCTCGCCGTGGTGCGAGACGGACAGACGGCTGTCCAGGCGCCAGCCATTGGCCAGCATCAGGCCATGGTTCAGCGAGACGGTCGCCGTCACGTCCGGCGCGCCCGGCAAGGGGTCGCCGACGGTCGACAGCACCTCGGCCACGCGCGCGGAGCTGAACGAGAGGATCTCGGTGTCCAGGAAGGCCGCCGCGACATCGAGATCCAACGTCTGGTTGGCTCCCTCGAACAGCAGGGCGTTAACGGCGAACTCGATCCCCTGGCTTTCGGCCTCACCGACATTGGCGCGACCGTTGGTGTCGTTGGCCAGGCGGGTCGTCGCCTGCAGTTCCTTGAACGCGTAGGAGAAGACATCCACCGACAGACGCAGACGGTTGGTGGTCCAGCGCAACCCGGCCTCATAGGCGGTCACGGTCTCGGAATCGAACGGCAGGGTCTCGGCCTGGGTGAAGATCGAGGTGCCGTCGAAGCCGCCGCCGCGATAGCCCGTGCCCGCTGAGACGAAGACGTTCAGGTTCGGCGTGAAGGCGTATTTGGCCGTGACCCGGCCAGAGACATTGTCGTCCTCAAACGCACGGTCCCAGATGAAGGGGTTGGTGGTGGCGAAGGTCGTCGTGAAAGTCGAGATGCCCCAGGGGTCCAGGTCGTCGTTGCGCCCGCTGAAGGTGGCTTCGTCACGGGTGTAGCGCAGGCCGCCTGACAGGGTCAGCTTGTCGGTCAGATCATAGTCGACCTGGCCGAAGACGGCGAAGCTGTTGCGCGTCTGCTTGTGCAGGTTGTCGTACTGGGTCCGGGCCGTATAGCTGGTCCAGTGGGTGTCGAAGTCGATGTCGTCAGAGACGTAGAAGGCGCCCAGAATCCAGTCCAGCCGGCCGCCGGTGTCGTCGCTGAGGCGCATTTCCAGCGAGGTCTGGCTCAGGTCCTCGTCCGCGTCGAAGCGCGAGGCCGGATAGGGCGAGCCGTCGCCATTGCCTTGGACCGAGCGGGTCGTGCCCTGGACGTTGCCGATCACGGCCAGGTTCAGGTTGTCGGCAAGCTGATGCTCCAGCACCGCCGACACGCCGTAGATATCGATGCTCTGGGTCGGATATTCCGACGAATAGAACTCGTAGGGGTCGTCGTTCTCGCCCGCGTTGGCGATGTTGCTGTCCAGCGCCGCCGAGATGCGGTCGTACTGGCGCGTATCGCCCCGGTCGCGACTGCCGAACAGCTTCAGCGTCATGCTGGTCTCGGGGCTGAAGTCCAGGGCCACGGTGGCGCGACCGGCGAACAGGTCCTGGTCGCCGAAGCCTTCACGACGGCCCGGATCGACGATGGCCGGAACCTGGGTCTGGACAACGCCGCCGATCACCGGGCGATAGCCGGCCAGATCGCCCGCGCCCGCGCCCGTCATGAAACCACCGCCCTGCTCCGCCAACACGGCCAGGCGCACGCCGACCTTGTCGCCCAGAGGACCGCCGACGGCCGCCTCCATGGCCAGGTAGTCATGGCTGCCGACCTCGACGCGCCCGGAGCCTTCGACCACGTCGCCCGGCCCCTTGGTGATGGCGTTGATGACGCCCGCCGTGGTGTTGCGCCCGTACAGGGTGCCTTGCGGCCCCTTCAGGATCTCGACCCGGTCCAGGTCGAACAGGGGCATGCCCAGGTAAGCGTTCGACGTCTGATAGACGCCGTCCACATGCAGGGCGACCGAGGGGTTGCCGTTGGGCTTGTAGTCGTCCGCGCCGCCGATGCCGCGAATGCTGATCAGGCCGTAGTTGGTGCCGCCAAAGGCGTAGTTCACCGACACGCCCGGAACCTCGTCGACCAGATCGGTCACGCTGCTGATCCCGCGACGCGCCGCGTCGTCGCCGTCCAGCACCGTGACCGCCAGCGGCACGTCCTGGATGCGCTGGGCGCGCTTCTGGGCCGTGACGATCACGTCCTCGACCGCAGTGACGCCTTCGGCTCCGAGGTCGGCATGGGCGACTGCAACAGAAAAGGTGCGAGCGCCGACCGGCGCCACCGTCAGCCCCGTGCCCTCGACCATCCGACGCAGGGCCTCGGCGGGGGCCAGGACGCCGACGACGCGGTTGGCGCGGCGGCCGCGCACAGCCTCCGGCGCGAACAGGACCTGCACGTCGGCGGCGCGCGCCAGGCTGGTCAGCGCCTCCTCCATCGACTGGCTCTCGATGGCGAAGGAAACGGCCGCGCCGCCGCCCGGCGACTGGGCCAGAGCCGGCGTGGCTGCGGCCACCGCTGCGACGGCCGAGCAGGCGAGAAGCATGCCCTTGAAGGCGACGGCGCGCGGCTTGGAAATGAACATGGTAGCCCCTGAGATCTGGTCAGCCGCTCGTCGGCGGCTCCCCCTCAGAAACGGAAGGCGCCCCGCAGACCCCCACCTCGTCTTGGAAATTTCATCAAAGCGTAGCCGCTCCGTCAGACGCCTTTTGCGGCGATCCGATGCGCCAGGACCCGTCCGCCGTGCGCCGCACGGACAGGTCGAACCCTCGCGCCAGGGCCAGGGCGAACTCCTGCCCGCCGTCATAGCGGAATGAACCGGAGATGCGGACTTGGCCGGCCTGCGCGTCCGCCAGCGTCAGCCTGTCGGCCGAGTAGCGGTTGAAGCGTTCGACCACCTCGCTCAACGGTCGGTCGCGCACGACCAACCGCCCCATTCGCCAGGCCGTCTCAACCTCGACATCGGCGACGGCAGCCCGCCGTTCGTCGCCCTGACCCTCCCAGCCCTGCCCGGCTGTCAGGATCAGCGGCGCTCCGCCACCCCGTTCCGCCACCTGCACTCGGCCCTGCTCGACCACCACCTCCGGTCGCCCGTGCGCGTGGCTGGTTTGAAACCGCCCCTGGTCAATCATCATTAGCCGGTCGCCGACCCGCAGCACGAAGGGCGCGGCGTCGGGCTGGATGTGAAAATAGGCCTGGCCGGTTTCGAGCACCGCCGCCCGTCGGTCGGCGCCGTAGTCGAGGCGCAAACGCGACGACGGCGCCAGCGTCACCTCGGACCCGTCCGGCAGCGGCGCGGTCAGCCTCTGGCCCGCCTCCGTCGAGATCAGAGCCCGCGCCGAGGACGCCGCCGTCATGACCCACAGCCCGCCGCATGAGGCCGCAATGGCCCCGCCGGTCAGGCCGAACAGGGCGCGCCGCCGCGTCAGGCGATGCGCGTCAGACCCCAGGGCCGTGGCTCGCAACGCCAGCACCTCAGCCTCCCCGGCGTCAAGCTCCAGCACGCGCCAGGTCTGCTGGCAGCCGCGATAGGCCATGGCGTTATCGGCATCTTCGCTCAGCCACCGGCGGAACTCGGCCTCGTCCTTCGGATCAACGGCGTCGCCGCTGTTCATCCGCGCGAACCAGAAGGCGGCCAGGTCGGCGTAGTCGTCGTTGCCCGGCTGAGGGATGACGGAAGCCATCAGCGATCGCCCTCGACCAGATCGAGGCGCAAGGCGGTCATCGCACGCGTCATGTGCTTCTCGACCGCGCTCACGGATATGCCCAGGCGCCGGGCGATCTGGAGATAGGTCAGGTTCTCGAAGCGCCGCAGGATCACCACCTGACGCGCCCGAGGCGGCAGGGCGTTCAGCGCCGTCAGCATCTTTTTCAATCGCTGCTTCCCCGCGACGATCTGCTCAGCGCCCGGCGCCTCGCTGTCGGCGACCAGGTCGTCAATCTCGACATGCCGCCCCTGCCCCCTGGCCTGTTCGTAGCGGCCACGATCCCGCGCCATGTTGGCCGCCGCCTCGAACACATAGCCGTCGACGTTCTCTAGGCTCAGCAGATCGGCGCGGCGCAACAGGCGGACGAAGAGATCCTGCACCATTTCCTCGGCGTCGGCGGGCGATCGCGTCCGGCGCAGAAAGAAGTGAAACAAGGGGCCGCGAAGCCTTCGGGTCAGCCCCCCGAATCCGTTGTCGGGTGCGGCGCCCGGCGAGGGGAAGCGCGCGGCGGCTGAATTTTCAAACGGCTGGGTCACGCCCGGCTGATGAGGCCCAAGCGTCACCGTCTGATGTCGGTTGCGCGACAATCCCGTCGCAATTCCTCGGCTTCGGACGAGTGGGAAAAACCGTCACACAGCCTGGCTAAGGCGACCGAACACGACGGATCGGAGCAAGCCTATGAACATCTTCAAACGGATCGGCGCGGCCTTCGCCGTCACCCTGTCCCTGGGCGCATCGCTCGCGGCGCCTGCGCCGGCATGGGCCGAGGTGTTCACCGTCGCCGTGGTGTCGGACACCCAGAACTACGCCGACATCACCCTGCCGCAACCACGCGGCGCCGACACCTTCGACCAGCAGATGCGCTATCTGGTCGATACGCAGCAAGAAAAGAACCTGGCCTTCGTCACCTTCGTCGGTGACATCGTCCAGCACGGCGACGGCCAGTTCCGTCGGTCGATACCCGACGCCGAAGGCGAGTACCGCTACTTCGACACCCGCGAGGAATGGGACATCGCCAACCGCGCGATCTCGATCCTCAGCCGCAGCCGCGTGCCGTTCGGCATGGTCCCCGGCAACCACGACTACGACAACTATTCCTGGTGGACCCAGGACGGCGGACCGGGCGCCTCCAAACCCCTGGCGGGCGGTCGCACCTGGAGCCTCTACTTCGGGCCGGATTCGCGCCACTTCCGCGGCAAAGCCTGGTATGGCGGCGCGTCGGACAACGGGCTGAACAGCTACCAGACCTTCAGCGGCGGCGGACGGGAGTTTCTGCACCTGTCGTTGGAGATGGAACCCCCGCAGTCGGCGCTGGACTGGGCTCAAGCCGTCATTGACGCCCATCCGGGTCTTCCCGTCATGATCACCACCCATGAATGGCTGCGCCCCGACGCCCATGAACGGTCAAACGGCTACGCCAGCTATTTCCCGGGCGCCGACAACCTCACGCCCGATCAGATTTGGGACCGCTTCATTCGCAAGAACGCCATGATCTTCATGGTCCTGAGCGGTCATAACTACACCCGCCCGGTCGAGGGCGTGTCCAACGGCGAGAACCTGCGGATCGACCTCAACGACGCCGGACATCCCGTCTATCAGCTGATCCAGGACTATCAGGGCAATACGGTCGGGCCGGACGGAACGGCGGACTCGGCCAATGGCGGCGCGGGCTGGCTCAGGTTCATGACCTTCGACACCGACGCCCGGAAAATCCGCTTCTACACCTACTCGACGCTGCTCGGCCGCAATGCCGGCCTTGACGGCGAGGCCACCTTCGGGGTCGCGCCGGAACGATCAGCCTTCGAGTTGGACTTCCCGCCACAGCTTCAGCACTGACCTTGGTCCGGCGCAGCAACTTCTCCGTCCCCGCCGGGGAAGTTGCGCCCCTCCCTCATCGAGCAGAAAATGACCTTGCGATGTTCGTAGCCACGCAACGAATATCCCGTCCAGCTGGCGAAACCGCAACAATCACGACGGAGTGATAGACCTCGGACCAGCGAGGAACGTTTGATGCAAACTGGAAATCTTGAAATTCCAGAACTACAATAACGACAAAATTAGCTATACATTATTGTGTAGATATTACATATAATTGTATCAAATATTAATCGTTACTGCAGCTTTCCGGCAGCATCAGGGACTGAACATTGACTTCGGAAAAAAGATCTCGCGGCCGACCAATCGACCTGGAGAAAAGTCGCCAGATCGCAATAGCGACCTGGAACGTGCTGTCCGAACGTGGCTACGACGCCCTCACATTCGAAGCCGTGGCCAGCGAAGTCGGGTGCAATCGCGCCACCATCTATCGGCGGCACGCGTCCAAGGCCGAGCTCGTCGCCTCGGTTCTGCGCGAAACCCTGCTGTCTTTCGCCCCGGCCATCGACGAGGAAACCGCCCCGCGTGACGCGCTGCACGCCCTGGTGGACACGGCCGTAGCCTATCTGTCGGACGCGCGCCCAGCCGCCATTCTGCACATCGCCTCGCTGGCGCGACGGTCGCCGGAAGTGGCCGAGATCCTCGGCATTCACCTCACCTCGACTGAGCCCTACTATATCAGGCAATTCAGACGACTGGCGCCGAACGCCGACATCGAGCATCTGCAGTTCGTCACCCACACGCTCCTGGGCAGCGTCGTCTATCACCTGACTTTCCGGCCGATCCGCCTGACGCCCCAGCAGATCGACGCCCTGGTGGACAGGGCGATCGCCATGCTGCCGGTCGGCAGCGACGACCGCCCCTGATCCCTAGATTTCCTCGACAGGACCGATCCCGCCCGACGGGTTCGGACGAACCCGATAGGACTTCAGGACGAACCGCTCATATTCGCGCTGACGCACCGTGCTCATGCCGATCAGGTCGATCCGGGCCTCATCCGCGCGCAAGGTCACAAGGCCATAACCCTTGGTCAGATGCTGGCAGAAGCGCACCTCGGGACAGGCTTCGGAAAAGGCCGCACCCAACTCCACATCGCCCAACATATTGCCCAGGCTGCTGCTGGTGATGGCCGTAACCCCCACCTCAGCGGCCACACGCCGATCCTCGGCGTCGTGCAGTTCGTTGACCCAGAAGGCGTGGCTGTCGCCGGACAGGACCAACGGACGACTGGCCGTCTCGGTGAACATGCGGTCCATGCGGGCCCGAGCGGCGGGATAGGAATCCCACCCGTCGAATTCGAACGGCACGTCCGTCGGCAAGGTCTCCAGTTGCTGAAGCCAGGGCCGCAGAATCGGAGACGCCTGCTCGAAGGCCTGCGCCCAACGCTCCTTGCCCATGAAGCCGACAATGTCGGCGCCGGTCGTATGCGCCATGACCATCTGATTGCCGATGACCTGCCAGGGCTTTCCAGCTTTCACCGAGCCTTCGAGGCGATCACGCAGCCAGGCCTCCTGGGCAGCGCCGTAGACGCTGCGCTCAGGCCGGGAAATGGACCGTAGGATGGAGGCGGGATCGATCCTCACCCCATAGGGCGCCGGCGCCGGTCGTCCCTGGCCGAACGCCGTCAGGATCTCGCGTCTCAGACCCGGATCGTTGATGACGACAGGCTGATCCGGATTGCTCAGATCCACCGCATTCCACGTCACATCCTCGGGATTACGCAGATTGATCTGACGATCACGACCGAGGAAGCGGTTTTCGACCATGATCAAGGTCGCCAGATCGCCCAACTCGAAGGTGCGGTTGATCGCCAGCAAGGACGTGCCAGGCTCAGGCTCGCGAATGGGAATCCACTCATAGAAGGCGCGAACAGCGGCGTCGCGGCGGTCGCTCCAGACGCCCTCCTCGGCCTGATGGTTCTGGGCCCCGCCGCTCCAGGCGTCATTGGCCGTCTCGTGATCGTCCCAGACGCAAATCCACGGCGCGCGAGCGTGCGCCGCCTGCAGATCGGCGTCCAGCTTGTAGCAGGCGTGCCGCTCGCGATAGTCGGCCAGGGTGCGCGCTTCATGCGCCGGCGTGGGCGCACGGCCGATTTTCTGGCCAATGCTCATGCCCAGTTGGTCGGGTCCGCCCCCGTACTCGTAGATATAGTCGCCCAGGTGCAGCACCAGGTCGACACGCTCAAGTTCGGCGATGTCACGATAGGCGTTGAAGAAGCCGGTCGAATAGAGCGAGCAGGATGCGACCGCCAGAACCATTTCCGACACCCGCCCCACCGGCAGGGTGCGGGCGCGGCCCGTCGCCGAAACCTGATCGCCGCAGCGGAAGCGATAGAGATATTCGGTATTCGGCCGCAGCCCCGTCACATCGACCTTGACGGTGAAGTCGCGGGCGCTGTTCGTCGTGACCACGCCGCGGCGGACCCCACGCTGAAAGTCTGCATCCTCAGCCATCTCCCACTCCACGGAAACGGCGGCGGCGTCAGCGCTTCGGGGCGTGGCCCGCGTCCACAGGATGACCCGGTCTCGCAGGGGATCGCCCGAGGCGACGCCGTGCAGGAAGTCAGCGGGCTCATTGGAAGCCCCCGCCGCCTGGCCGGCGGTCGCCGCACAGGCGGCCAAGCCGACAAGGCCAAGGGCCGCGCGTCGGTCTAGTTTCATGTTTCTGTTCCTTGAGAGGGCGGCGAACAAAGCGCGGACGCTCCGCCTCGCCGCCCGTTGTCATCAGAATTTGGCGCTGACTTCGAACCGCACGTTGCGACGCGATCCCACGATGAAGGTCGGCATGCCGAAGGAATCCCCAGTATTCCCGGCGTCCACGACGTACTTCTCGTCCAGCAGGTTTTCACCGAAGACGGTGAAGGACCAGGGCCCCCGTTCGGGCGTCAGATTGAGGCGAAGATTGAACAGGCCGAAGGCGTCCTGGAATTCATCGACCGCCTTGTCCGAAAACGCCGGCCGCGAACGCACCTGAAGATCGGCCCGATCATTATCGTCAGAGAAGAAGATCTTCGACTGCCAGCTGTAGACGGGGGTTATGGCCAGCTCGCCGAAGCGCGTCGGGATCACCGCATTGACCCCGAAGGCGAACTTGTCGTCAGGGCTGCTGCGGAAGCGGTTGCCGTCGTAGGCTCCGCCGCTGAAGCGCGCATGATTGTAGGCATAGCTTCCGAACACGGACAGCCCGTCCGCCAGACGCCAGGTCGCCTGGGTCTCGAAACCCGTCGCCTCGGCCGCACCGGCGTTCACCGGCTCAAGACGGTCGCCGTTACGCTGGAACGTCTGGAAGTTGGAGTAGTCGAAGCGATACACCGAAGCGTCGCCGAACAGCGCCCCGTCGAACAGGCGATATTTGACGCCGACTTCAGCCGACGCCAGTTCCTCGGCGGGCAGGATTCTAGCCGCGCCGGAAGGGTCCAGATCAATCACCTCGGGACGCTTTCCAACGCCATAAACCGCATAGACATTCACATCGGGCGTCAGTTCGTACCTCACCCCGGCGCGGCCGGTGGTCAGATTGGAAGAGTGGCTGCCCCGGACAACCGCCCCGCCCGGCGTCAAGGTCATCAACAGGGCCGCGCCGGTCAGACGCGAGACGCCCGACGGCGTGCTCACCTGCATCGACACCGTCTTGTCGTCCCAGGTCAGGCGACCGCCGACAAAGGCCTGGAGCCGGTCGGACAGATGGAAGGTCCCGTCGGCGAACAGATCATAGGTCTCGATGTCGGCGGTCTGGCGTCGGCGATCCAGGTGGAAGGCCTTGTAGTTGGCCGCAGCCGTGCCCAGGGCGGCGTTGATCTGATTGTTCGTCAGGCCATTCGGCGCATAGCGATGCAGCACCCCGGACAACAGCAGCGCCATGGCGCGCTCGTCGGCGCCCAGGTCCGTCGTCTGGGCGTTGCTGGCGGTGAAATAGCTGGCGCCGACAAAGCCCTCGAAGGGGCCTGAGCGACGGATGTTCAGGCGCAATTCCTGTGAGAACTGCTCGCCGTCGTTGCACAGATCATAAGCGATGATGTTGGTCGGCGTGCCGTCGATGTCGCCCGCCTGACAGGCCGTGTACCAGCGGTAGCCGCTGATTGCGGTCAGGTCGAGACGATCGCTCAGGGTCAGATCAGAGGTGCCGCTCAGCCCGACGATCTCGCGCCGGCTATAGGCCTGCGCCAGATCGCCGAAGGTGCTGAGATGGGTCGGCGTCCAGAAGCGAACGTCGCCTTCGACGGCGCCGGTCTGCTGGTTGCGGGGGGCGAAGACGTTGGATTTGAAGGCGCCGCCGCTGTCCGTATCATCGACGTCATAGGTTCCCGCGAACCGGAAGCTGAAGACGTCATTGGGCATGTAGCGCGCCGTCAGACGATAGGCCTGACCATCGACGCTGTTGTAGGTTCCGCCCTTTGTGTCCTCAAGGAAGCCGTCTCTCTGTCGCTTCAGGGCGCCGAACCGCACACCGAAGCTGTCGCTGACGGGGATGTTGACGACGGCCTGCAACAGACGCTGACCATGGTCGCCGACGCCCGCCTTGGCTTCCAGCCCGAGGGTGTCGCCCGGCATCTTCTGGAAAATGGAAATGCCGCCATTCAGAGCCGAGCGGCCGTGCAGAGTCGACTGCGGCCCCTTCTCGACCTCGACGCGGTCGACGTCGAACATCTCGCCGTAGGCGGAAGCGATCTGGGTGATCGGAACCCCGTCCTGGAACAGCGCCACGCGCGGTTCAGCCGCAGGAGAGGTATCGTCCGACGTGATGCCTCGCAGCGAGATGCCCGGCAGCAGACGGTCCTGAAGCTGGATCACCAGTCCGGGCGTCATCTGGGCGACACGGTCCAGCTCGGTCGCCCCCAGGCGCTCCAGCGTCGCGCCGTCATAGGCGCTGATCGACATAGGCACTTCCGAGATTCGTTGCGTGCGCTTCTGCGCCGTCACGATGATCTCCCCGACTTCCGAAGCGGCCTCGGAAACGGGCGATGTCTGCGGCTGCGACTGAGCATAGGCCGAACCGGCCCCCCAAAGCATGGTCGCCGCCAATAGGCAGGATTTCTTCATAGCTAACGGTTCCTCCCGAAAACACACGATGCCCATCGACATCGCCCCGGCCATTTACGGCTCGTTGGTGTACCGAAAATATGTGACACGCCCGTTGCAAGTTGGCAAACATCGTTTTCACGATCCGCCGACCAGCCCGAACGACGCGATTTGACCATTGAGGAGATGTACCGATGGACTTCACCCCGACCCCGCGTGAACGCGAGTTTCAGGGACGCGTCCGCGCCTTCATGAATGACAAGGTCCGCCCCCGCGTGCCCGCGGTTCATGCCGAAATCGCCGGCGGCGACCGCTGGACCGCCCCCCTGGCCTCAATCGAAGCCTTGAAGATCGAGGCTCGCGCCGCGGGATTGTGGAACCTGTTCATGCCGCCAGCGCCGGCAGGCCTGTCAGAAGCCGACGACTTCGAATTCACCGGCGAGCGCCTGACCAACCTGGAATACGCCCTCTGCGCAGAGGAAATGGGTCGCATCGACTGGGCCAGCGAGGTGTTCAACTGCTCCGCGCCCGACACCGGCAACATGGAAGTGCTGCACCGCTACGGCTCGCCTGAACAAAAGCAGCGCTGGCTGACGCCGCTGATGCAGGGCGAAATCCGCTCAGCCTTCCTGATGACCGAACCGGCGGTCGCCTCTTCCGACGCCACCAACATCCAGACGGACATCCGTCGCGACGGCGACGACTATGTGATCAACGGTCGCAAATGGTGGTCGTCCGGCGCCGGCGATCCGCGCTGCAAGGTCGCCATCGTCATGGGCAAGACCGATCTTGGCGAAAAGACCTATCGCCAGCAGTCGATGATCCTGGTCCCGCTGGACGCCCCCGGCGTGAAGGTGGAACGCGCCCTCACCGTCTATGGCTACGACCATGCCCCGCACGGCCACATGGAGGTCAGCCTGACCGACGTGCGCGTGCCGGCCGCCAACATCCTGCTGGGCGAAGGCCGGGGTTTCGAAATCGCCCAGGGACGCCTGGGCCCGGGCCGCATCCACCACTGCATGCGCACCATCGGCGCCGCCGAAGAAGCTCTGGAAGCCATGGCGCGTCGCCTGCTGTCGCGCACCGCCTTCGGCAAGCGGCTCGGCGAACACTCGGTCTGGGAGGAGCGGATCGCCCGCGCACGGATCGACATCGAGATGACCCGGCTGCTCTGCCTCAAGGCCGCCGACATGATGGACCGCGTCGGGAACAAGGCCTCCCGGGATGAGATCGCCATGATCAAGGTGCAGGCGCCGACCATGGCGCTGCGCATCATCGACGACGCCATCCAGGCCCATGGTGGAGCCGGTGTATCGCAGGACTTCGAGCTGGCGGCCATGTGGGCCAATATCCGCACCCTGCGCTTCGCGGACGGCCCCGACGAGGTCCATGCCCGCGCCATCGCCCGCTCCGAGTTCGCTCGCTATGCTGAGGCTGGCCGATGAGCGATCTCGACACCGCGCGGCTGGCGGACTGGCTGGCGCCCCTTCTGCCAACGGCGCCCACAGCCCTTACGTTGGACAAATTCCCCGGCGGTCAGTCAAACCCGACCTACAGGATGACCGTCGATGGCCAGGCCTATGTCCTGCGCCGCCGCCCCTTTGGCGACCTCCTGCCCTCGGCCCATGCCGTGGATCGGGAACACAGGTTGATTTCCGCTCTGTCCTCGGCGGGCTTTCCAGTCCCCAGGCCCTTCGCCCTATGTCGGAACGAAGGCGTCATCGGCGCCGAATTCTACGTCATGGAGATGGTCGAAGGCCGCACCTTCTGGAACGGCGCCCTGCCCGACCTGTCGCCCGACGAACGACGCCAGGGTTATGAAGCCATGGTCGACGCGCTGGCCGCCCTGCACACGCTGGACTACGAGGCCCTCGACCTTGGCGACTTCGGACGGCCTGGCAACTATTTCGAACGTCAGGTCAGCCGCTGGACCAAACAGTACCGCGCCGCCCAGACCGACGACCTGCCCGATGTCGAAGCCCTGATCGAGTTCCTGCCGCGCACCATCCCCCAACAGACGCGCACTTCAATCATCCACGGCGACTACCGCATCGACAACCTGATCTACGCGCCCGACGCCATGACGGTCAGGGCCGTCCTGGACTGGGAACTGGCGACATTGGGCGATCCCCTGGCCGATTTCGCCTATATGGCGATGAACTGGATCCTCCCCGCGGATGGACGATCCGGCCTGAACGGCACGGACTTCGCCGCGACCGGAATTCCGACGCTGGACCAGATCACCCGTCGATACTGCGCCCAGACTGGGCGGGACGACCTACCGGACCTGCACTGGTATTTCGCCTTCAACCTGTTCCGGCTGGTCGGGATCATCCAGGGCGTTAAAAAGCGCATGCAGAGCGGCAACGCCTCAAACGCCAAGGCCGCCGAAACCGTAGCCATGCTCGCCCCCCTGGCCCAAGAGGCCTGCCGAGAGGCCCGACTGGCCGGCGCTGACTTTTGAGTCGGCGCCAACTTACCATTTGTCTCAGGCGCCGCCTGTGGAGACTGCCGTAAAGGCCCGCCCCACCTGCTCGCGCAGAGGCTGGAGACGGGTGAAGCCCCGGTTGGTCAGAATGACAAGGACAGCGTCCTGATCGGGCAGTTGTTCGAAGTCCGCGATATAGCCGTTCGTGCCGCCGCTGTGCCCGACCATGGCCTGGCCAGCCGCCGAAGAAACCACCACGCCCAGCCCATACCCCCTGGGCCCGACCACAGCCTTGCCGTCCCGGCTCACCACCGGCGCAGCGCGCATCTTGGCCAGGCTTTCGAGCTTCAGCAATCGGCCTTCATCCAGGGCGCGGTCGAGCGCCAGCATGTCTGCAAGACTGGCGCGGACCGCTCCCGCGCCAAGTTGAATAAAGGCCCAATTCTCGGCCTGGCTCAGGGCGCCAGGCGCGCCGTTATAGCCGATCGCCAAGCCTTCTTCCTGCACAGCCACCGGGTGACCGGCGACCAGATTGGGCGCTTCGACGCTGGCGGTCGTCATTCCGGCTGGCTTGAGCACCAGCTCATCGAGGAGGCGGTCGAAGGGTTCACCCCGGGTCGCAGCCGCCGCATGCGCCAGAAGCTCGAAACCGAAATTATTATAGCGGAAGTTTTCGCCTGGCGCTTCCAGGGGGCGGGTCTCGTCCTCCGGGAGGTCGTTCAGAACCGCCTTCATCGCCGTCGGGTGATCGACGCTGAAACGCGCCAGCATGGCCTCCGTCAGGTCCGGCAGACCCGAGGTGTGGTTCAGCAGGTTCCGCACGGTGACGCCCGCCCAGCTCGAAGGCGCATCGGGGAGATAGCGACTGATCGGAGCGTCGAGATCCATCTCGCCGTTTTCGCACAGGCGCAGGATGGCGATGGCCGTCAGATACTTGCTGGTCGAAAAGATCTTGAACCGCGTTTCGGGCGTGTTGGCGACGCCATTGACGGGATCGGCCTGACCACAGACATGCTGGAATAGCATCTCGCCGCGCCGCGCCACCGCGAGCACCCCGGAAAATTCACCGGCCTCGCACGCTGTGACGAGTTGCGCTTCAAGAGGCGCGAAATCAGGTCGCTCTGCGGCGGAGGCCGTCATGGGCGACAACAGTAGCAGTGAGGCCAATGCCCCGACGGGAAGGCTATGCTTGATAAGGGTCATGACCGCAGCCTAGGGAGCGGCCCCTCCTCTCCTCAAGTGAAGCTTGAGTCAGGTTGCGGCCATTAACGTGACGAACGTCGCCCCTGCAGAAGCGCCGTGTCGCCTTCCAAGCGACGGGCGGAGCAACGAAGCCGCAGGCCCAGCCCCTCAATGCTGCGCAGAACTCAGGGACGCACCACGTCGCCAACCCAGGCGAATGAATGCCCAGAGCGGCTGTTCGGTTGTCGTAGGCGGCCTGGCCGATTTTCGGCAACCTTGAGCCATCTACGCTCTCCTTGAGCGAGGATTTCTGTATGGTGCCCCCCATACTTTTGGGGGGAAGTTGCATGGTTACCGAGGTTGAACGCGAACGAGACATCGAAAACTGGAAGCGAATGCAGTTCGCCTCCGACGGGGGTTCAGGTGGCGATGGTTCGGACGGCGACGGGCTCGGCGGCGGTGACATGGGCAGGGACCGAAAGCTGCTGCTGGAGATACTCGATGATCTCATCGCCGACCTCGGCGTCTTCGGTCAGGCGCTCGACACGCCCGCGCTCTATGAGTTCGTTCGGGAAGGCACCGATCGGACCGAATTGCTGCACATGGGGCAACTCGCTCACGGCATGATCGCCAATGACGCCATACCCAAGCTCAAGGTTCTGCGTGCGGACTTGGAGATCAACTATCCGCTCCGACACGCCTTCCTTTTCTCGGCCGGGCTAACGGGCAATCCGCTCTTCTTCAAAAGGCAGGTGTCAAAAAAGTGGGGTCTACCGAAGGATCTGGCGTGGGCTGATCGGCTCGCCGTCGTGACTTTCCTCAATCGCGCACGCGAAAATTTCGAGATGGGCGCAAAAATTCTCGGCAGCCTAGAGGAGGCGTTGAAGGAGTTTCCAGGGATCAAGACCCTGCTCGAAGCCATCGACGAGCTCCTGTCGATCTTCGACTTCTGGTCTCGACACATCACCCGCCAACATAACTACAGAACATATCCGAATATCGGTGGGCGGATAATCTTCGCCTAGGAGTAAGGGGAAGCGCCCTGCCCTGAAGCTCGTTGCTCCTGTACCAGCGCAGCCTCCTTCGCCCGACCGGCTGGCGTCTCACAGCCACGGACGTAGGTGTGCCTGCCGCAACCTTGCGATCTGGCGGGGTCATCAGGCAGGCTGGCAGCATCACAACTGGCTGCCCCGTGAAGGCGGCCTATCCCGAGGATCAGGCGCGCTTGATCGCCTTCGGCGCGGTCATGCGGAGCGAGCGGCTGTTGGTGGCTTGGCCGCCGAAAGAATGAGGGCATCAACGGCGGTGTGAACCTGTGTTCGTGCATGTGGCGCAAGCACGGCCTCTCGCCCCGCGCCGCGCAGGATCGACAGTCCTTCAATCAGGGCGACGATCAGGACCGCGCAGTCCCGCGCTGTATCGGGCGCCAGGTCTGGTCGCGCCGCTGACGCCAGATCGGCCACCCGATCCAGATAGGCGGCGTAGAAGCGGGTCAGAGCGGCGTCGGCGGCGGGATCGCGGCTGGACATGGCCCACAACTCCCACAATAGGCGACAATCCTCGCCCTGGGTCTGACTGTCCAGAACGGCGTCGATCGCCGACGGCAGGTCCCTCGCCGTCTCGCCCAGCCGAGCGTCCCAGTCGGCGAGGTAGCGGTCCACCAGGGCGCTCAAAAGCGTATCCAGAGAGGTGAAGTAATACTGGACGTGACTGAGGCCCAGTCCCGCCTCGGCGGCGATGGCGCGCAGGCGAAAGCCATGCGCCCCTTCGCGCGCCAGCACCGTTGTCGCAGCCGCCAATATGGCTTCGCGCCGCGCCTCGCCTCGTTCCGCCATCACCTTCGCCTTCCTGTTCGCGTTGCGGATTTTACAGAGACTTGTTCAAACGACCAAGTTCACTTATTTGGTCAATCGACCAATTTTAAAAGTGTGGATGAGATGCAAACGAAGACAGTGATCCTGGCGGGCGGCGCAGGCGTGGTGGGGTGCCAGGTCGCGGCCATCCTGCGGCGACGCCAACCGGACCTGCGGCTGGTCCTGGCGGGGCGACGGCTGGATGCGGTGCAGGCAGCGGCCGCACCGCTGGAGGCAGAGGCGATACGGCTGAATATCGATGCGCCTGATCTCAGCGGGGCGTCCAGAGGGGCGATCATCGTCGGCCTGGCCAATGATCTGAACGATCGGCTGCTGACGGCGGCGCTGGACGCCGGATCGCCCTATCTGGACGTGACGCGCTGGACGTCGGCGCAGAAGCAGGCGCTGACCACGGTCAGTGCCCAGGGACGACCCGCCGCGCCCGTCGTCTTCGCCTCCAGTTGGATGGCGTCGACCATCGGCTTGATAGCGCGGGACGCCGCGCGGGAGCTGGCGTCAGTCGAGCGGATCGACATAGGCGTTCTCTTTGGACTGGCGGATCGAGCGGGGCCCAACTCGGTCGCCTACATGGACCGCATCTCGACGCCCTTCCTGACGATGGAGGACGGCGTCTGGCGCGAGCGACGCGGGTTCCGCGACGGTCAGGTCAGGGATTTCGGCGAAGGCGGCCCTCACAGGCTCTATCGTTTCGACACGCCCGATCAGGCCAACCTGCCCGCCCTGACCGGGGCTCGCACGGTGGAGGCGCGCATCGCGTTCGACGGTCAGATCGAGACCCGCCTTGTTCACGTCTTGGTCGCCAGCGGCGTGTGGAAGGCCCTGTCGGGACCGCGTTTCGAAAAGCTGCGCCGATCCATGCTCTACAACCCCGGCGAAGGGGCAGCGCACCGGGTGCGGATCGAGCTGGAGGGACGCGACGCCCAGGGCGAGACTATCCGACAGACAGTGCAGGTGGTCGATCCCGAAGGGCAGACCCATCTAACCGCCCTGGGCGCCGTCGTTCAGATCGAGCGGCTGCTTGGGCGGCTCGGGCCTGCGCTGGAACCCGGCGTGCACCTGGGCGAGGCCATGCCAGACCCGGCGCTCGCAACGGCTCTGTTGAAAAGCGAGGGCGTCTGTATCAGCGGCTAGGTCGCCGTGGATGGGTGCTTGGCGAGCAGGTGCTGGCAATGTCTCGACGGTGAAGCGGCGCAAGCCTGCGAGAAAAGGCCGAGGTCGCCAACCCGGCCGACACCGCCGCATCGACCGGTGACGATCTGCCGCCCAGGAAGACTTCGATCGTCAGACAAGGGTCATGAGCATTCAGACGAGCCCGCAGGGACTTCGGGTCCAGCGACGTGCGCGGCGATCCCGAGAACGAAACGACGTCGGCCGCCGCCCAGCGAGGACAGGGCCTGTTCGTGGGCGCTCAGAAAAGTCCGCGCAGATTCCGGGAACAGCGCACAGATCGCCCCTATCGACAGCATCGCCATTGCTCCAACCGAATCGAGGATGAGGCGCCGGTCGGCCAAGCAGCTTCAGACCCTGGCGATACGCCTCACCGTCACAAGGCAAAGCAATGGTGCAAGGGTGAAGACGCCGAACAGCCAGCGCGCCGCACTTGCGGTTCCCGCCGTCCCGCCGGGATCGATCAAGCCCCCGGCATTGGCCACCATTCCCGCGAGCGCGGCGCCCATGGCCGTGGAGAATAGCTGGACGGTTGTCAGGGAGGCGCCGGCCAGTTCCTGTTCGCTCGGGATCGCCGCCTTGATCACCCGGGTCAGCAGATGCGGCCATGCCAGGCCGACGCCCATCCCGATGCCGGCCAGGGCCAGACAGATCGGGACCAGTTCCAACCAACCGCCGGCGCTGACGTTTGGCGCCAGCACGGTCAGAACCACCATGCCGACCAGGACAAGAAGCGGGCCGGCCATGACCATGCGATCAGCGCCGCGCCCGCCCGCCCCTGCACTGGCGATCGAACCGAGCGTCCAGCCGGCAGCCATAAGGGCCGCGAGATAGCCTGCCACGAGCGGAGATTGATGATGCAAAACCTGCAGGAAGAGAGGCACGAAAATCTCTCCGCTTGTGACCGCCATGGAGAGCAGGAATATGGTCGCGTAGAGCGCGGCGATCGATGTTGTCGGCCGAAACGCCCCAAGGGGCAGCAGCTTCAGCCGGGCGCGCCCCTCCACCCAGACCAACAGGCCCGTCAGAACGATGGCTGCGACGACGCCGAGAATATTCCAGGTCAGGCCGGGCAAGGTGCTGCCGGCCGAGATCGCCAGCACTGCGGCCATTAGCAAGGCGATCTGCGTGAAGGGGATCGCCGATCGCTCAGCCGGCCGGGCATCCCCCTTCGGCAAGGCCATCGCCGCCAGCAGGGCGAATAGAATGGCGACCGGAGCGAGCGACCAGAAGGCCGCCCGCCAGACGCCAAGCTGAGCGAATACGCCGCCGACCGCAGGGCCGACCAGGGTCGCGACGCCCCACATGCCTGAAACGAGCGCCATCGCGCGCGGCCAAAGGGCTTCGTGGAACACCACCCGGATCATCGCATAGGCAAGGGCAAAGAGGAATCCGCCGCCGAGTCCCTGGACGAGACGCCCAATCAACATGATCGGCATTGAAGGCGAAACCGCACAGATCAAGGCGCCGATGGCAAAAACCGCAGCCGCGATCGCATAGCCGCCCCTTGGCCCCGCCCGCTGGAGCAGCCTGGTCGAGAGCGCGGACCCCATGATGGAGGCGACGACGAAGACCGTCGTGTTCCAGGCATAGAGATCCAGCCCTCCGATATCGCGAACAACCGAAGGCAGGATGGTGGTCGCGATGTAGACGTTGATCGCATGGAGAGCGACGCCCCCGACAAGCGCGAGCGACCGTACGCCGTTCGCGCCGGACAGCAGGGCGGCCCAGCCGACCCTCGGCGGGACGAGGAGCGCCTCACCTGTATCGTCGTCCGCCGAGCGTATGGGTTGCGAGCGCGGCTCGGACGGGATGTCGCGAGAGTTCATGTCAGCTCCACTTCGGGATCTCATCCGCAACCGCGGATGCGAGCTTGCAAGGGCAAGCCGACACGCCTTATGAAACCTCAACCATAGTTGAGGTCAAGAAGCTTCATGAACATGCCGATCGACGTCCGCATCCCGCTTTCGGTCGGAGACATTGCGCGTCGCAGCGGCGTCGCGGTCTCGACCATCCACTTCTATGAGGCAAAGGGGCTGATCCAGGGATGGCGTAGCGACGGCAACCAGCGCCGCTATTCCCGCGACGTCCTGCGCCGCGTCGCCATCATCAAGGTGGCTCAACGCGCGGGCATTCCGCTGGCGGCGATCAAGACGGCGCTGGCCAAACTTCCGTCCGACCGAGCCCCCGCCCTGGACGACTGGCGACAGCTCTCCACAAGTTGGCGCGACATGCTGACTGACCGCATACGCAGCCTTGTTCAGTTGCGTGACCAGCTTGACGGGTGCATCGGCTGCGGCTGTCTTTCAATGGCCGACTGCCCCCTCAGAAATCCGAGTGATCGTTTGAGCCAACTCGGCGAAGGCGCTGTCCTGCTCGAAAGAGACACGACAGCAGACCTTCGCAAAGGCAGCGACGATGAGTGAACTCAACGATATTCACAAATCAACCGAGCGACATGACCACCCGCCCTTCGATCTGGCCCCTGTGCATGCGGGCGAAGATGTCGTTGATGTTGTCCAGCGGTTCGACTGTATTGATCGACTTCACCTTGCCGTCGGCCGCAAAATCCAGGGCTTCCTGAAGGTCCAGTCGCGTGCCGACGATCGAGCCCCGCACCGTCGTCCCGTTCAGCACCATGTCGAAGATCGACAGGGGAAAGTCGCCAGGCGGCAGGCCGTTCAGGGCCACCGTCGCCCCGCGCGAAGTCATGCCCAGGGCTTGCTCGAACGCCTTGGGCGACACGGCCGTGACCAGCACCCCCTGGGCGCCGCCGTCGGTCTGGCGCTTGATGTCGGCGGCGGGGTCGTTTGAGGTCTTGGCGTTGACCGTCACGGTCGCGCCCAGGCGCCGGGCCAGGTCGAGCTTGGCGTCGTCGATGTCGACCGCCGCCACGTTCAGGCCCATGGCCTTGGCGTACTGCACCGCCAGGTGGCCCAGACCGCCCACGCCCGAGATCACCACCCAGTCGCCCGGCTTGGTGTCTGTGACCTTCAGCCCCTTGTAGACCGTGACCCCGGCGCACAGGATCGGCGCAATCTCCTCGAAGCTGATGTTGGCCGGCAGGTGGCCGACGAAGTTCGGGTCGGCGACGACATATTCCGCAAAGCTGCCGTTGACCGAATAGCCGGTGTTCTGTTGATCATGGCACAGGGTCTCCCAGCCGCCGAGGCAGTGCTTGCAGTGGCCGCAAGCGGTGTAGAGCCAGGGCACGCCGACGCGGTCCCCCTCCTTCACGTGCTTGACGCCTGCGCCGACGCCCGAGACATAGCCGACGCCCTCATGGCCCGGAATGAAGGGCGGGTTCGGCTTGACCGGCCAGTCGCCTTCAGCCGCGTGCAGATCGGTGTGGCAGACCCCGGTGGCCTCGATCTTCACCTGGATCATGCCGGGGCCCGGCGTCGGGATCGGCGCATCCTCGATCACCAATGGTTTGCCGAACTCACGCACGACAGCGGCCTTCATGGTCCTGGCCATAATCACTACTCCTCGGTTGGATCGCGAAAGAGAAAAGGCGCGGACTGAACGTCCGCGCCTTCGAAAGGATCAGAAGAAGCCCAGCTTGTCCGGGCTGTAGCTGACCAGCAGGTTCTTGGTCTGCTGATAGTGGTCCAGCATCATGCGGTGGTTCTCGCGGCCGATGCCCGACTTCTTGTAGCCGCCAAAGGCCGCGTGCGCCGGATACTGATGATAGCAATTGGTCCAGACCCGCCCGGCCTGAATGGCCCGGCCGGCGCGATAGGCGGTGTTCATGTCGCGTGACCAGACGCCGGCGCCCAGGCCGTATTCGGTGTCGTTGGCGATCTCCATCGCCTCTTCGAAGGTCTTGAAGGTGGTCACGGCCAGGACCGGACCAAAGATCTCCTCCTGGAAGACCCGCATGTCGTTGGTGCCCTTGAACACCGTCGGCTTGACGTAATAGCCGCCCGACAGGTCGTCCGGCAGCAGCGACTGGTCCCCGCCCGTCAGGACCTCGGCCCCTTCGTCCTTGCCGATCTTCAGATAGCTCAGGATCTTCTGTAGCTGCTGGTCCGAGGCCTGGGCGCCGACCTGGGTGGTCGGGTCCAGCGGATCGCCCTGCTTGATGGCCTCGACGCGGGCGATGGCCTTGGCGATGAAGGCCTCATAGATGTCTTCGTGGATCAGGGCGCGGCTGGGGCAGGTGCAGACCTCGCCCTGGTTCAGCGCGAACATCGCAAACCCTTCCAGCGCCTTGTCCAGGAAGGCGTCGTCGGCGTCCATCACGTCCTTGAAGAAGATGTTGGGCGACTTGCCGCCCAGCTCCAACGTCACCGGAATGATGTTCTGCGTTGCGTACTCCATGATCTTCTGACCGACGGCGGTCGAGCCGGTGAAGGCGATCTTGGCGATGCGCGGATTGGTGGCCAACGGCTCGCCGACCTCGACCCCCGTGCCGGAGACGATGTTCAGCACGCCGGCGGGCAGGATGTCCTGGATCAGTTCGGCCAGCAGCAGGATCGAGGCCGGGGTCTGTTCCGCCGGTTTCAGCACGATGCAGTTGCCCGCCGCCAGGGCCGGGGCGATCTTCCACGCCGCCATCAGGATAGGGAAGTTCCAGGGGATGATCTGGCCGACCACGCCCAGCGGCTCGTGGAAGTGATAGGCGACCGTGTCGTTATCCAGCTCCGAAATGCCGCCCTCCTGGGCGCGGATGCAGCCGGCGAAATAGCGGAAGTGGTCGATGGCCAGGGGGATGTCGGCCGCCAGGGTCTCACGCACCGGCTTGCCGTTGTCCCAGGTCTCAGCCTCGGCCACGGCCTGAAGATTGGTCTCGATGCGGTCGGCGATCCGATTGAGGATCAGCGCGCGCTGGGCGACGCTGGTCTTGCCCCAGGCGTCCTTGGCGGCGTGGGCGGCGTCCAGCGCCAGCTCGACGTCGGCCGCGTCCGAGCGAGCCACCTCGCACAGGACGCGGCCGTTCACCGGGGAGGTGTTCTCGAAATAGCGGCCGTTGACCGGGGCGACCCATTGGCCGCCGATGAAGTTGTCGTAGCGCGTCTTGAATTTGGGCGTCGCGGCGCGGATGAATTCGGGCTTGGTCACAGAGAGCCTCCTGCTGGTTTCCTGGGGCGTCGATTGTTCGACGTCGTTTGAGGCCAGTTTGGTCGGCAGGGGACGAAGCGCCAGACGCAGGCGCAATGGTGCGGCGCAAACCTGTCGCAGGATTGCGACAGGTCAGTGCAGGTCGATCAGACCGAGACGATGCAGCTTGCGATGCAGGGTGGCGCGACTGACGCCCAGGGCCCGCGCGGCGGCCGAGACATTGCCTCCGCTGCGGGCCAGAGCCCGCCGCACGGCCCCCCGCTCGGCCTCCAGCAGGTCCGCCTCGGCCCCGCCGGGCGTCAGCAAATCCGACGCCGGCAGCTGGGCCGCGATCCGCTCGTCGGTGATGGCCAGCGACAGACGCGCCGCCCTTGTAGCCCCGATCACCAGATCATGCCTGTCGACCGCCAGCAGGGCCGCTGCGTTCCGCTCAGTCGCCCCGCCCGCCAGCACGATGCGCGCGTCGGCGAAGGCCTGCAGGAAGGTCTGGGCCTCGATGGCCTTCGCCGCATCCGACACCGCCGCCGAGATCAGCCCCAACAGCGCCTCGGTCGCATCCGCCCGACAGGACGACACATCCAGCGCTCCGGCGAGCCGCCCCATGTGGTCGTGGATCGGGTGGGTGATGCAGCTCAGCCCCGTATTGCGGGCGTGGAAATGCTGTTCGCGGTGGATGGTCACGGCGCGATGCTCGGCCAGGGCCGTGCCGATGCCGTTGGTGCCCTCGACCGCCTCGGACCAGACCGCGCCGGGCCACAGACCCCAGCGGTGGAAGGTCTCGTCGTCGGCCGCCGCCCCGCGCCGCTCGACCGGCACGCCCTCGGCGTTGGTCAGCAGGACGCAGCACCCGACCCCTCCGACCGCCAGGAACAGCCGATCCAGCACGCCCTCGGCCGCCCGCGTCAGCGGCTCCATGGCCTGACGCGCCTCAAGAAGCTGCTGCTCGGTGACGGTTTCGACCCGGCCATGCTCGACGGGATCGAGGCCGTAAAGGGTCATAGAGCGCCGCCACGACGCCGCCAGCGCCGAGCGCGCGCCCGCTCCCTCGTCCAGCGCCTGCCGGATCAGACTGCCGTGATCACCGCGCCACCGATCAGCCATCGGTCGGTCTCCAAGGGTTCCCTCGACGCAATTTGACGCCCCACTGCGCCAAACGTCAACAGCCCGCTCAGGGCAGCCGACGCCCAGTCCGCTTCCTCAAGGTCCGCGAACTCGTCGGGGTGGGTGCCGATGACCTGCTCGTGGCTAAAGGCGAAGATGCGCCGGTTCAGCATCCGAACGGCGTCGTCATCCAGCTCGTCTGCTCGCCCACGACGCCCGGATTGTCGAGGTGTTCCATCAGAGCGGCCACCGTCGGGCCGAGTGGATAATAGAGCGCCAGATCATTGTGGCCGACGGGCTCCAGCAGGTTCATGACCGGCTGGTCTGACGTGATGAAGCGACGGATGCCGGCGGCGCGCACCGTGCGAAGCCTCCATCGTTGTCGATCCGCGAAGAGCGAGAAGCCCATGTTTGCCGCGAGGACATTGCGCATCACCGGCCAGATATTCTGGAATTCGAGAGGCAGCCCCGACGGCAGTCTGCCGTCGCCGATGACCTCGGCGATCCGTTTGGTGCGGAGGTGCTGCACCGAAATGAAATGGCTGAAGGCGATGGCCGCGTCCTCTTCGTCAGGCCAAAAGGCCGCGCCGCCCCTACGCAACCTGTGAACAAGAGGCAGTCGTACTTGAAAGCGATGCCTCCTGACGGTGTTACGAGCACGTAAAAGACCGTCCCTGTCGGTCTTTTTATACGCCTTTGATTTTCCTCGCGTATTCATCAGTTCTGCGTCGGTAAGCATGCCATTTCCCTTTCCAAAAGACCGTCAGGCGTTTTCGGGGTCCTTGCCGGTCACTTTTCCAAAACAATTCAAAAGCTTGTTTCGAAAAAAAGACCGTCAGGACGCCCTGGATGGGGTGACGGTATGAAGCAGGGGCGGCGGAAGCAACGGACGCGAGACCGTCAGGAATACCGTCACCACAAAAGCGAGACCCTCCGAAAGTCTTCGAAGGGCCTCGTCAGAATTTACTTTTACGTCAGCGACTTACAAGCAACTTCGCAAGCGATCCCGAAAGCTGCCGAAAGGCATGAATTATTCCCACTCGATGGTGCCGGGGGGCTTCGACGTCACGTCGTAGACGACGCGGTTGACGCCTCGGACTTCGTTGATGATCCGCGTGGCGGTCTTGGCCAGGATGTCCCAGGGAAACTGGTAGAAGTCGGCGGTCATGCCGTCGGTCGAGGTGACGGCGCGCAGGGCCAGGACCTTTTCATAGGTCCGGGCGTCGCCCATGACGCCGACCGTCTTGACCGGCAGCAGGACGGCGAAGGCCTGCCAGATGTCGTCGTAGAGCCCGGCCTTGCGGATTTCGTCCAGATAGATGGCGTCGGCGTCTTGCAGGGTGGCGACCGCTTCCGGGGTGATCTCGCCCGGAATACGGATAGCAAGGCCCGGCCCCGGGAAGGGGTGGCGTCCGACGAAGGCGTCGGTCAGGCCGAGTTCGCGGCCGAGGGCGCGGACCTCATCCTTGAACAGCTCACGCAGCGGCTCGACCAGCTTCAGCTTCATGAAGTCCGGCAGGCCGCCGACATTGTGGTGGCTCTTGATCACCGCCGACGGGCCGCCCGAGGCCGAGACGCTCTCGATCACGTCGGGATAGAGGGTGCCCTGGGCCAGGAACTCGGCGCCTTCGATCTTGGCGGCCTCGCGGTCGAAGATCTCGATGAAGACGCGGCCAATGGTCTTGCGCTTGGTCTCCGGGTCCGAAATCCCGGCCAGCTGGCCGAGGAATTCCTTCGACGCATCAACGTGCACCAGCGGGATGTTGTAGTGCTCGCGGAACAGTTCCGTGACCTGCTTGGCCTCGTCCTTGCGCAGCAGGCCGGTGTCCACGAAAACGCAGGTCAGCTGATCGCCGATGGCTTCATGGATCAGGACCGCGGCCACGGACGAGTCCACGCCGCCCGACAGGCCGCAGACCACCTTGGCCGAGCCGACCTGCTCGCGGATCTTGGCGATCTGCTCGTCGCGATAGGCAGCCATGGTCCAGTCGCCGGTCAGGCCGGCGATGCCATGGGTGAAGTTCTTCAGGATCACGGCGCCGCGCGGGGTGTGCATCACCTCCGGGTGGAACTGCACGCCGTAGATCTTGCGCTCCTCATTGGCGATGGCGGCGTAGGGCGCGCCTTCCGAGGTGGCGATGACGTGGAAGCCTTCGGGGATGGCGGTGACGCGGTCGCCGTGGCTCATCCACACGGTCTCGCGGTGATCGACGGCGCCGATGCCGGCGAACAGCGGACTCTCGCGGGTGATGACGATCTCGGCGCGGCCGAACTCGCGATGGTGGCCGCTCTCGACCTTGCCGCCCAGCTCGGCGCAGATGGTCTGTTCGCCGTAGCAGATGCCCAGCACCGGCACGCCGGCCTCGAACAGGGCGTGGTCAGCCTTGGGGCTGTCGGCATCGGTCGTCGAGTTGGGGCCGCCCGACAGGATGATGGCCCTGGGCGCCACCGTCTTCAGCGCCTCGCCCGCCTTGTTGAACGGATGGATCTCGCAATAGACGCCGGCTTCGCGCAGGCGCCGCGCGATCAGCTGCGTCACCTGACTGCCGAAATCGACGATCAGGACGGCTTCATGGGTGTGTGGCGCGGTCATGAGGGCTCAGAATCCGAAGCGGGCGTTGATGGGGCGGGTTCTTGACGGGTGAAGACGTCGGGATCAAGTCGCGATGCGGGCACATCGGCCAATGCGGCCAACCCTTGCGTCGTCAGCACCTCGGTCAGACGGTCCCAGGCGGCGGCCAGGTTGGCGTCGACGTGGTGCAGGGTGGAGGTCCAGTCCTCCAGCTTTGTCAGCTCGCTCTTGCCGTCGCTGACGCCGCGCAGGGCGACCAGGGGCACCCCGAACGTCTGGGCCACACGCAAGAGGGCGAAGGTCTCCATATCCACCATCTCGGCCTCGATGGCGTCATAGGCGGCGCCGGAAACCACGTTGGCCCCGGTCGACAGGGTCGCGGTCGGCACGCCGGGTATCGGGCAAGGCAGAGGCAGAACGGCGGGCAGGTCCAGCAGCGGAGTCCGCCCCTTCTCGAAGCCCAGCGGACTGGCGTCCATGTCGCGATAGGAAACGGACGAGGCCTGATAGACCGCCGCGTGGTCCAGGTCGCGCGATCCGCACGAACCCAGCGACACGATCAGGTCCGGCAGGACGTCCTCGGCTTCGAGCCGCGTCAGGGCCGCGGTCAGGGCGATGGCCGCCTCGACCGGGCCGATGCCGGTCATCAGCGGCGTGATCCGCGCCTGAAGGGCGGCGCCGTACTCAGCGGGCGCCGCCATGACGGGCAGGACCGTCAGGCCATAGATGTCTTCGGAACGCCCCTCGCTCACGCCGTCCGCTCATAGACGGCGGCGAAGAAGCCGTCGGTGCCGGTCGAGGCCGGCGACAGGCGCAGGCGATGACCGCCATCGGCCAGAGCGCCCAGACGCTCGCGCGCCGCATCGGTCAGGGTCGAGGCGTTCAGAGCCTGAGCCACCGGGACCGGCGCGAACTCGGGGTGGTTTTCCTCGAAGGCGTCGGCCGTGGCTTCGTTTTCGCCCCGCAGCATGGAGCAGGTGACGAAGACCAGACGCCCGCCCGGCTTCACCAGGGCCGAGGCGCGGTCCAGAATCTGGACCTGCAAGGCGTGCAGGCGCTCCACCTCCGACGGCTTCAGACGCCAGGCGTCCTCGGGACGACGGCGCCAGGTGCCGGAACCGCTGCACGGCGCATCGACCAGAACCACGTCGGCCTGACGCACCAGGTCCTCGACCCCGCCGCCGTTCTGGCCCAGCAGGCGCAGGTCGGCGGTGACGCCGGCGCGGGCCAGGCGCGGACGGATGTTGTCCAGACGCTTCTGCACCACGTCATAGGCGAACAGGCGGATGGTGCTGGTGATCTCGACCGGCTTGGCCTTGGGCTTGGGTTGGGGCTGGGGCGCAGCGCCCTCCCCGCCGACCGGCGACCATGTGGCGACCGGCGCGGCCTCGGCTTCAGCCTTGGGCGCCTTGGTCACGATCGGCTGGCCCAGCATGGCCAGACCCAGGGTCTTGCCGCCGCCGCCGGCGCAATAGTCGACGACCGTCATGCCGGGCTCGACGCCGGTCAGCCAGCAGGCGACCTGACTGCCTTCGTCCTGAATTTCGATATGGCCCTGCTTGAAGGCCTCCAGCGCCTGGACGTTGGGCGGGGGCTCGGCCGACAGGCGCAGGCCGACAGCGGACCAGGGCGTGCGCTCGGGCGACAGGCCAGCCTCGGTCAGTTCCGCCTCGACGCCCGCGACCGTGGTCTTGGCCACGTTGACGCGCAGGTCGATGGGCGCGCGCGGCGCCATCAGTTCGTGGGCTTCTTCAGTCCAGCGGTCGCCGAAGGTGATCTTGAAGTCCTCGACCACGAACTCGGGCAGGCCGGCGGCGACCCAGCCGGGCAGTTCGCCCGGCCCGGCTGTGATACGGGCGCGCTCCTGCTTCGACAGGGGACGCGGGCCGTAACCCTCGCCCGAGTGCAGCAGCTCGATCTCGTCCAGCGACAGGCCGTCGATCAGCGACAGCGAGCCAATGACCAGGGCGCGACCGTCTTCACGACCACCCATGGCCCAGACCAGACGCCCGCGGGCGCGGATGACCTTGTAGACGCGGTCGGCGATGGCGCGACGATCCTTGGACCCCGCATAGCGGTTGGCGGCGCCCCAGGCCTTCAGCACCACCTCGGCCGGCTGGCGGCTGTGGGCGATGCTGTCGAGGACGGAGGCGGCGGCGGCGAGGCGGGCTGCAGGGGTCAATCGGGTCTCGGATCAGTTAAAAAGAGCCGCGAGGATCATGATCAGTCCCGCAAGCGAGACCAGCCAGACCAGCGACCGGATATAGGGCACGCCAAAGGCGTAAAGCGGAACATAGACGACGCGCGCCCAGAAATAGAGGGCGGCGCCCCACAGGGTCAGAGCGCTCTCCGCCCCCGTGACGTGGGCGATCAGAACGGCGCCGATGAACAGCGGCAGGGTCTCGTACAGGTTGGACTGGGCTCTTTCGAGGCGGCCGACGACAGGGTTATGCGATTCCGGCGTCTGATCGCGGGCGCCGGCGTTCCATTTGGAGCCGAACTCCAGGGTCCGCGCTCCCGCCGGCAGGAAGATCTGCACCAGGGCCAGAACCAGCACCGCCGCCAGATAGGTCAGTTCAGTCGTCACGTCCTAGCCCCTCCGCATTCAGTCACAGACAAAACCGCTCCCGATCCGAAGACCGGGAGCGGATCAGGGTCAGCCCTGACGATAGTTCGGCGCCTCGCGCGTGATCATCACGTCGTGGACATGGCTTTCGCGCAGGCCCGCATTGGTGATGCGCACGAAGCGGGCGCGGTCCTGGAAGTCCTTGATGGTGGCGGCGCCGACATAGCCCATGGAGGCGCGAAGCCCCCCGACCATCTGGTGCAGCACCGGCGAGATCGGCCCCTTGTAGGCCGTCTGCCCCTCGATGCCCTCAGGCACCAGCTTCTCGGTGGAGACTTCCTTCTGGAAGTAACGATCCGCCGAGCCGGCGCCCATGGCCCCGACCGAGCCCATGCCGCGATACGACTTGTAGGACCGGCCCTGGTACAGGAAGACCTCGCCGGGGCTCTCGTCCGTGCCGGCGAACATCGAACCCATCATGGCGACCGAAGCGCCCGCCGCGATGGCCTTGGCCAGATCGCCAGAATACTTGATGCCGCCATCGGCGATGACCGGAGAACCGCTGTCCTTGGCCGCACGGGCGGCGTCCATCACGGCGGTCAGTTGCGGCACGCCCACGCCCGCGACGATGCGGGTGGTGCAGATGCTGCCCGGACCGATGCCGACCTTCACGGCGTCGGCGCCGGCGTCGATCAGGGCGCGGGTTGCGTCATAGGTGGCGACGTTGCCGGCGATGATCTGCAGACGGTTGTTCTCGCGCTTGATGCGCTCGACCACCTGGGCCACCGAGGCCGAGTGGCCGTGGGCGGTGTCGATCACCACCACGTCAGCGCCCGCTTCGGCCAGGGCCATAGCGCGCTCGTACCCGGCGTCGCCGACGGTCGAGGCGGCGCCGACCAGCAGACGGCCCTGCTCGTCCTTGGCGGCGTTCGGGAAGGCCTGCGCCTTCTCGATGTCCTTCATCGTGATCAGGCCGACCGCGCGGTAATCCTCGTCCACGACGATGACGCGTTCGATCTTGCGCGTGCGCAGCAGGTTGCGCGCCTCGTCACGACCGGCGCCTTCACGCACGGTGATCAGGTCGCCCGTGGTCATCAGGGCCGAGGCCTTGATCGAGGGATCGCTCTCGAACCGCATGTCGCGGTGGGTCAGCATCCCGACCAGCTTGCCGGTCGCCGGATCGACCACCGGGAAGCCAGTGATTTTCTTGCGGTCGACGATCTGGCGAACCTCGCCCAGGGTCGTGTCGGGCGACACCGTCACCGGGTTGATGACCATGCCGCTTTCATAGCGTTTGACGGCGCGGACCTGCTCGGCCTGCTCCTCGATGGTCATGTTGCGGTGAAGCACGCCCAGGCCGCCAGCCTGCGCCATGGCGATGGCCAGGCGGCTTTCGGTCACTGTGTCCATGGCGGACGACAGCAGCGGGATGTTCAATTTGATGTTGCGCGTCAGCTGGGTCGAGACATCCGCCATCGCTGGCATGATCTCGGACGGGCCGGGTTCGAGCAAAACATCGTCGAAGGTTAGGCCTTCGCGTATCTCCATAGGGAGTCTCCGTTTTGCGGGCCGCGTATAACGCCCCATGGCGGGGAACCGCAACCCCAAGCGCGGGCTATAGGAAGAATAAGAGGAATTGCCTTGCACCCTGAGGCGTCCAGACCCAAGTATTGCGAATGGTTCGCATATTGATCAGCACCGCCCGACGCCTCGCGCTCAAGATCGCGAGCTACGGCCTCATGCACCTGATCGTGGCCATCCTGGTCGCCTTCGCCCTGACGCGAGACTGGCGCATCGCCCTGGCCGTCGGCGTGGTCGAGCCCATCTTCCAGACCTTCGCCTATTCCATCCACGACCGCATCTGGCACCGGATCGAGCAGCGCCGAATGCGCTCGGGCTTCGAGGAAACCGCCGAGGCCGTCACCGCCCGCCTGGAGCTGATGACCATGGCGGAGCAGGACCGCGTCCACGGCGGCCATCACGGCCACAGCCACGCCCTGCCCCGCAGCCTGAAGCAGGTGGCGCTGAAGACCGTGACCTATGGCCTGATGCACTTCACCGTGGCGGTGCTGGTCGCCTTCGCACTGACCCGCGACTGGCGCATCGCCTTGGCCATCGGCACGGTCGAGCCCCTGGTCCAAACCGTCTTCTTCACCCTGCACGACCGCATCTGGACGCGCATCGAGGCGAACAAGGCCCGTCGGGCGGCGGGAGCGGTCGCGTAACACCATCCTCCCCTGCGCAGCGGGGGAGGGGGACCATGCGCAGCATGGTGGAGGGGGCGAGATTAGACACGCCGGTTGAGAGCCCACAGCGAACAAACCCTCGATTTGGAAAGGTTGCGGACGTCTCCGCCCCCTCCACCGCCTGCGGCGGTCCCCCTCCCCCGTTTCACGGGGGAGGATCGAGCGTGTTTCCTCACCTACCGCTTGTTCAGCGCCACCAGAAACACCTCGGCGCTGCCCTTGCGGCTCGACTCCGGCTTCACATACTTCACCGTCTCGAACTCTTCGCGAAGCCGCGTCAGAACCCCGCCGGCGTCACCGCCCTGGAAGTTCTTGGACACGAAATTCCCGCCCGGCTTCAGCGTGCGAATGGCGAAGTCGGCGGCGATCTCGATCAGGGCGATGATCTTCAGGTGGTCCGTCTTGCGATGGCCGACCGTGTTGTGCGCCATGTCCGACAGCACCAGGTCCGGCCGTCCGCCGATGGCGTCGATCAGTTGCTGGTCCACGCCCGGATGGGTGAAGTCCGCCTGGATCAGGGTCGCGCCGGGAATCGGCTCTATCATCAGCAGGTCCACCCCCGCCACCGCCGACGCTCCGCGATCCAGCGCCACCTGAATCCAGCCGCCCGGCGCCGCGCCCAGGTCGATGACCCGCGAGCCCTTCTTGATCAGGCGGAATCGGTCGTCGATTTCCAGCAGCTTGAAGGCCGCGCGGCTGCGCCAGCCCTCGGCGCGCGCGCGCTCGGACCATTTGTCGGCCAGCTGGCGCTTGATCCACTGCTGGCTCGACATGGACTTGGTGTCGGCCGTCTTCATTTTCTGGCCCAGGCCGCGCCCTGCGGCGGTGCCGCCCGTGGGCGGACGAACCATCCGGCGGCGTTCCGGCGGCTTCTCAGTGGGCTTTTCGTCGTCAGTCATGCTTCCCACATAGCCGTGACAGCGTTCAGCCGCTATGACCCGCGCACAATTCTGACCCGCACACCCCCAAGGAGAGCCTGATGGCCGACCAAACCCTGACCTTCACCCTCGACACCGGCGACGGCGAAGAACGCAACGTCGTGATCAAGCTGCGCGACGACCTGGCCCCCGGCCACGTCGCCCGCATCACCGAGCTGGCCTCGGAAGGCTTCTACGACGGCGTCGTCTTCCACCGCGTCATCCCGGGCTTCATGGCTCAGGGCGGCGACCCGACCGGCACCGGCACCTCGGGCTCCAAGAAGCCGAACCTGAAGGCCGAGTTCTCGAAGGAACCGCACGTCCGCGGCGTCTGCTCGATGGCCCGCACTTCGGATCCCAACAGCGCCAACTCGCAGTTCTTCATCTGCTTCGACGACGCCCGCTTCCTGGACAACCAGTACACCGTCTGGGGCGAAGTCATCGAAGGCATGGAACACGTCGACGCCCTGCCCAAGGGCGAGCCGCCCCGCGCTCCGGGCAAGATCGTCAAGGCGACCGTCGCCTAAGGAACTCTCCTCCCCACTCTGTGGGGAGGGGGACCACGAAGTGGTGGAGGGGGCGGCGGAAACGCCCGCCGTTGAGACGCCCCCTCCGTCACGGCCGCTATCGCAGCCGCGCCACCTCCCCATCTCTACGTGACAGGGAGGAAAGAGCATCGGACCTCAGTCCCCCGCCCACCACCGCATCGATACGTTGTTAAAGGTCCGGTTTCCGACCTTGAGCGTCCCCTTCAGGACCACGCCCTTGTCTCCCAGATTGCGCCGCGCCGTCGCCAGCGCGCCCTGGTCGAGCTTTCCATCGAACGACACCGCGCCCAAGCCCCCCGACAGGGCCTGAACCCGCACGCGATCTTCGGTCACGTCATAGGCCGCCGGGATCAGCCGCAGGCGACGACGGTTCCCGTTTTCCAGCGGCGGGCCGACCATGTCCTCAAACTCGATCATCACCGGCGCAAAGCCCGCCGGACGCTGACCGCCCTCCCAGGCGATGAAGTCGGGGACCTGACCCATGAAGACATGGTGCAGCCGCCAATTATCGACCCGCACCTCTTCGCTCGGGATGTAGTAGCCGGACACGTCCTCGGGCAGATCATGCGCGAAGGCCGCCGCCTTGGACGCCGCCGGCGCTTCCGGCGACTTCGCCGGGCCATCACAGGCCGTCAGCGCCATCAGCCCGGTCAGGGCCGCAGCGGCGGCGAAACGCTTTATCTTCACAGGCGACCTCACGGCAGGCGGATCAGAGCGGTAAGCCAGCCGATGTCCTGCAGCCTTTCAACCGACTCGAACAGGGGCACGGCCAGCAGGAAGACCAGGCCATCGCGCAAGGTCGTCAGAAAGAAGCGCGGCCGCACGTCCAGCGACTCGGCGTCCCGCCACTTGGAAAAGTCTGGCCCAAAACGCGGCGTCCGCGCGCAATAGTCCAGGTAGGTTGGCCCAAAGGCCTCCGACAACCAGGCCTCCTCGCGACGCACCGTGGCGTAGAAGACCGCGACCGTCAGGATCAGGAACAGGGCCGCCAGCGTCAGGCTGCCCGTCTGTGCGCCCACGCCGAATGCGCCCATGAAACTGAAGATATAGAGCGGATTACGGCTGATCGAATAAGGTCCGCGATCAACGATCTCAGCCTTCTTGCGCCCGCCGATATAGAGGGAGCACCAGGCGCGACCGACAATGCAGACCGCGATCAGGGCCAGTCCGAAAGCTTCCAGCCCTTCGTGCAGCGCGGTCTCGCCGCCCATGGAGCGGGTGACAAAGGCCAGCCCCACGACGCCGACCAGACCGACCAGCAGCGCCAGCTTGCGCAGCCTCTGCACTCTTTGAAGATCAAACCCCTGAACCGCCGACATCCGCATTTCCTCGACTGATGAGGCTGCGACAGAACGCCGCTCAGAGGGCGCTTTCAAGACCTATGTTTGCGACCGTCTCGCGCTCGCAAACCTCACTGGTCCAGCCAGGCGTCTAGCGCGCGAAAACCCTCAATGGCCAGCTCGGTCGAGTCCTGGAACACGGCCGGATTGATCTTCTCCAGGTCGTCGGTCGGACGGTGATAATCTGGGTGATAGTTCACCCCGAAATACAGGAAGGGCAGGCCCGCGCGGTGGAAGGCGGCATGGTCCGACGCCTCGACCCAGTTGTCGGCCCCCTTGTCCTCGGGCGTATCCTTGCCGAAGGCCAGGGCGACGTTGGCGCGGGCCGGCAGGCGCTCCAGCACCGGGCGGAAATAGGGGTGCTGATAGGTCCCAGTGACCCACAGCTTGCCGTCGGTATCGGCCCGCGCCGTCATGTCGAAATTCAGGTTCATCGAGATCGACGACAGCGGCACCGGCGGCGCCTCGACAAAATGCTTGGCCCCCAGCAGCCCGCGCTCCTCCCCGTCCAGCGCCACGATCAGCACGCTGTGCTCCGGCGGGTTGGCCTTCAGCCGCTTGGCCAGCTCCAGCATGGTCGCCACGCCCGAGGCGTTGTCGTCTGCGCCATTGAACACCTGACCGTCGTTGATCCCGACGTGGTCATAGTGGGCCGTGACCACGATGTACTTGTCGGACACGCGCGTGCCGGGAATGACGCCGATGATGTTGGTCCCGCTGAAGGTCTTGGTCCCCTCGCGCGTGCGGCCCTGCATCTCCCATGGCTGCAGCCGCCCCATCGGCGACGGCTGGACGCCCAGAGCCTCCAATCGACCGACGATGTATTCCCGCGCCTTGGCCCCGCCTTCAGACCCGGTGTCCCGTCCCTGCATGTCGTCCGCCGACAGGATGCGCAGGTCGTCCATCAACTGGGCATAGTCAGCGCTCGCCGCGACGGGCGCCTCAGTCGCGACGGGTGTCGCGGTCTCACAGGCGGCCAGCGTCAGGGCGGCGGCGATGGCGGTCAGGCTGGCGAGAACAGGACGCATGGAGGGCTCCGGGCAAATCAGTCAGCGGGACGCTAGCGAGCGTCGCGCCCTGCGTCAGATTACGTTTCTGTCATGGACGCTGCGATCCCGCCGCCGCCGGTGCTAAACAGCGCGACTGATGAAGGCTGACCGCGCGATTCCCATGTCCCAAACTCCCGTCGAAACCCTGACCGAAGACCAGGCCCGCGAGGAGTTGGCGCATCTGTCCGCCGAACTGGCCCGCCACGACGCCCTCTACTACGCCGACGCCGCGCCCGAGATTTCCGACGCCGACTATGACGAGCTGAAGCGCCGAGCCCTGGCGATCGAAGCCGCCTTCCCGGCGCTGACCAGCCCCGTCACCCCGTCACAGCGCGTCGGCGCCCCCGTCTCCAGCCAGTTCGCCGAGGTCCGCCACGGCGTGCCCATGCTGTCGCTGGACAACGCCTTCGACGAGGGCGAGGTGCGCGACTTCGTCGCCCGCATCGCCCGCTTCCTCAAGCTGCCAGGCGACGAGCCCATCGCCTTCGTCGCCGAGCCCAAGATCGACGGCCTGTCGGCCAGCCTGCGCTATGAGAAGGGCGTTCTGGTCCAGGGCGCCACGCGCGGCGACGGCAAGACCGGCGAGGACGTTACCGCCAACCTGCGCACGCTCGACAGCATCCCCCAGACCCTGACAGGCTCGGGCTGGCCCGACGTCATTGAGATCCGGGGCGAGGTCTATGCCCCCAACGACGCCTTTGACGCCTTCAACGCCGCTGCAGAAGCGGAAGGCCGCCGCACCTACGCCAACCCGCGCAACTTCGCCGCCGGCTCCCTGCGTCAGAAAGACCCAAGGATCACGGCCAAGCGCCCCCTGACCTTCTTCGCCTACGCCTGGGGCGAGACCTCGGCGCCCTTCGCCGACACCCAGCACGGCGCGCTGGAGGCCTTTCGCGCCTGGGGTTTTCAGGTCAACGACCGCTCGACCCGTGTCGAGGGCGCCGAAGGCCTGATCGCGGTCTATCGCGGCCTGGAAACCGACCGCGCCCGCCTCGGCTACGACATCGACGGCGTGGTCTATAAGGTCGACCGGCTGGACTGGCAGCAGCGCCTCGGCTTCATCGCCCGCAGCCCGCGCTGGGCCATCGCCCACAAGTTCCCGGCGCAGCAGGCCACGACCGTGCTGGAAGGCATCGACATCCAGGTCGGCCGCACCGGCTCCCTGACCCCCGTCGCCCGCCTGCACCCCGTCACTGTCGGCGGCGTGGTGGTGCGCAACGCCACCCTGCACAACGAGGACGAGATCGCCCGCAAGGACGTGCGTATCGGCGACACCGTCATCCTGCAACGCGCCGGCGACGTCATCCCCCAGATCGTCGGCGTGGTCGAAAACCTGCGTCCCGCCGACGCCGTTCCCTTCGCCTTCCCTCACGTCTGTCCCGTCTGCGGCTCGGAGGCCGTGCGCGAGGGCGACGAAGTCAAACGCCGCTGCACCGGCGGCCTGATCTGCGACGCCCAGATCATCGAACGCTTGAAGCACTTCGTCAGCCGCCGCGCCTTCGACATTGAAGGCCTTGGAGAAAAGCAGCTGATCGCCTTCCACGCGCGCGGCTGGATCAAGGAGCCGGCGGACATCTTCCGTCTCGCCCGCGACGAGGAAAAACTGGCCCTGCTGCGCAACGAGGACGGCTATGGCGAGACCAGCGTCCGCAACCTGGTCGCCGGGATCAACGCCCGCCGCACCATCAGCCTCGACCGCCTGATCTTCGGGCTCGGCGTGCCCGATATCGGCGAACAGACCTCCCTGGTCCTGGCGCGCGCCTTCGGCAGCTGGACCGCCTTCCGCGACGCCTGCATGGCCGCCGCCCACGGTCTGGCCAGCGACGACTGGAAACGGCTGGCCGCGACCCACGCCATCTCGCCGCGCGTCCTGACCCTGATGGCCGAGGCCCGCCCGCCCGTCGAAGATCCCTGGCCCGAGGCGCCTATGGACCAGAAGATCGCCCTCGCCTTCCCCGGCATGGCCGCCCCCGCCCGCCGTTCGCTGGCGGAAATCTCCAGCAACTGGACCGACCTGACCCGCTGGGCCGCCGTGGCGCGCAACGAAGGCCCCTCCGAAATCCTGAACCAGATCGCGGGCGTGTCCGGCGTCGGCCCCGTCGCCGCCGAGGCCCTGGCCCACTTCTTCCACGAGCCGCACAACCAGGCTGTCATGGACGCCCTGCTGGCCGAGCTGGACGCGGTCGAGGACGTCGCCGCCCCCGTGACCGACAGCCCTGTGGCGGGCAAGACCGTGGTCTTCACCGGCTCGCTCGAACGCTTCACCCGCGACGAAGCCAAGGCCCGCGCCGAAAGCCTGGGCGCCAAGGTCAGCGGCTCGGTGTCGAAAAAGACAGACTACGTCGTCGCCGGCCCCGGCGCCGGGTCCAAGCTGAAGGACGCCGAAAAGCACGGCGTCGCCGTCCTGACCGAGGACGAATGGCTTGCCCTGATTGCCTGAATGATGATCGCCTGATGCAAGCCGTCGCCATCGACTTCGAAACCGCCAACGAGCAGCGCGCCAGCCCCTGCTCCATCGGCCTCGCCTGGATCAACGACGGCAAGATCGAGTCCGTCGAGCACCACTACATCCGCCCGCCCGGCATGCGCTTCGCCAGCTTCAACATCGCCTTCCACGGCATCGGCCCGGAGCAGGTCGAGGACGCTGAGGAGTTCCCCGCCGTCCTGGCCGCCATCGCCCCCCGCCTGCAAGGCCGGACTGTGCTCGCCCACAACGCCGCCTTCGACGTCAGCGTCATTCGCGGAACCTGCGACCACTACGGCCTCGCCTACCCCGAGTTCGACTACCTCTGCACGGTCAAGCTGGCCCAGATCACCTGGCCGGACTTCGCCTCGCATAAGCTCAACAACGTCTGCGCCGAGCTGGGCATCCAGTTCAAACACCACGACGCAGCCGAAGACGCCTTCGCCTGCGCCTCGGTGGCGCTGGAGACCCTGCGGCTGCATGAAGCCGCCTGCGCCTCCTCGCTGGCAAACGCGACGGGCATCACGCTCGGACGTCTACACACGGGCGGCTACAGCCCCTGCTCCTCCGCTGGCTCGCGCGCCCGCCGCCCGCGCGCCGCCTGAGCAACACCCCTTTCCTCCCCATTCCATGGGGAGGGGGACCACGAAGTGGTGGAGGGGGCGGCACAAACGTCAGCCGTCGAGTCGCCCCCTCCGTCACGTCGACTACGGCTCCGCGCCACCCCCCCATAAAATGGGGAGGAATAAGACTAGGAAATCCATCACCTTAGTCGCTCATCACACTCAAAACTTGACCTAAAGTCATGTAATCATTGAGCGATGCTCAGATTTCGAGCCTTGTTTCGGACCCAAACCCGGAACACCCTTCACCGACAAGGATCGGCCCAACGATCCGTCTGAAGGAATACGCCGATGAAGTTGTCTGTCCTTGCGGCCGCCGCCGTTGTCGCCGCCGCCCTGGCCTCGCCCGCCCTCGCCGCTGATCCGACCGGCCTGTGGCAGACCCCGACCAATGGCGGTCAGGTGCGCATCGCCCGCTGCGGTCAGGCCCTGTGCGGCACGCTCGTGACCTCGGATCACATCCGCGCCGATCCGAACCAACGCGACGCCCGCAACAAGGACGAGACGCAACGCGGCCGCACCCTGCGCGGCCTGCCCATGCTCAGCGGCTTCACCGGCGGCCCGACCGAATGGCGCGGCGGCTCGGTCTATAATCCCGCGGACGGCGGCACCTATCGCGGCACGATCACCATGACCGGCGACAACAGCCTGCGCCTGCGCGGCTGCATCGTCGCCCCCCTGTGCAAGACCCAGACCTGGACCCGCATCCAGTAGTCCGCATCCAAATCCTCCCCCGCTTGCGGGGGAGGGGGACCGCCGCAGGCGGTGGAGGGGG
>NZ_JACARP010000216.1:0-651 GCF_013386595.1 Brevundimonas sp. P7753
AACCAGTGGGCGTTCAGGCACTCGGCCCGGAAGCGGCCGTTGAAGGCCTCGATGAAGGCGTTGTCCGTCGGCTTGCCCGGACGAGAGAAGTCCAGGGTGACACCATGGGCGTAGGCCCATAGGTCGAGGTTTCGGGAGACGAATTCCGTGCCCTGGTCGACCCTGATGGCTTTGGGATAGCCGAGCTTCGCGCAGGCCTTGTCGAGCGCTTCCACGACGTTCTCAGACCGGTAGGTGAAACGGGGATCGATCACCGGCGAGAACCGCGAAAAAGTGTCCACCATGGTCAGAATGCGGATCTTGCGACCGGTTGCCAGCTGGTCGTGGACAAAGTCCATCGCCCAGGTTTCGTTCGGCCGCGTCGCCTCACAGCGATCCTCCCGGAGCTTGGCCTTCACCCGCCGCTTGGGCGTCTTGTTTCTCAGTTGAAGGCCCAAGGCTTTGTAAATCCTGTGGGTCTTCTTGATGTTTGTCCGCCAACCTTCGCGCTGGAGGAGCACATGCACCCGGCGATAGCCGTAGCGCACGCGTGTCTCGCAAATCGCCTTGATGCGGGCTTCGAGGCCGGCCTGGTCGGGGCGGCGGGATTTGTAGTGAAAACTCGAAGTGTCCATTTCCAGAACCCGGCAAGCCCGCCGGATCGACACGCCC
>NZ_JACARP010000217.1:0-560 GCF_013386595.1 Brevundimonas sp. P7753
CGCCCATCAGCTTGGCGAACAGGTCGTCGGCGTCGTCGCCGTGTTCGACCTTGACCTGCAGCAGGGTGCGGGCGTTGACGTCCAGCGTCGTCTCCCACAGCTGCTCGGGGTTCATCTCGCCCAGACCCTTGTAGCGCTGGATGGCCAGGCCCTTCTTGCCGGCGTCCAGCACGGCGTTCAGCAGGTCCAGCGGGCCGCGAACGGTCGTGGACTTGTCCTTGCGGCGATAGACGGCAGGCTAGTTGTTCGTCCAGGACGATGGTCTCGGTGACGGCGCGGCGGACACGGCTGAACATGACCCCGCCCTGTTCAGCGCGCGCGCCCGACCACGGACCGTCGCCTTCTTCGGCGTAGAGGTTCAGGCGCTCGGCGGCGCTGCCCGCGCGGCTTTCCAGCTCGCCGCCGCTCTCGCTGAACAGGCCGGCCAGGGCGCTCTGCTCGATGGCGAAGGCCGGAGCCCGCTGCGACAGGCGGTCGACCAGACCCTTGAAGGCCTTGGCCTCGCGGACCAGAGCCTGGAGGTCCAGCCCCATGCGGCGCTCGCCGCCGGCCAGGTCCAG
>NZ_JACARP010000218.1:0-301 GCF_013386595.1 Brevundimonas sp. P7753
GTCATGCAGGGGGCGGTCAGGAGCATTCGCCAGCCGAAGATGTCCTCACCGTTGAGGGGGGCGAGCAGAGATGTATAGAAAAACATGACGGCGAACAGGCAGGACGCCGTCACTGATAAAGCAATACCTCGGGACACAACAGCCTCACGAAACGCTGGGTTCGGTTTTTTCCGGCAGGATAGCACCCTGCTTGAACAGCAAGGCTTTCAATCCGCTTTCGACGTCGATATCGGGAAATTCCGGCGGATTGTCCAGGCGCCGTTCAAACACCAGCCCCGGCGCTTCGCGGGTGACACCGTCG
>NZ_JACARP010000219.1:0-496 GCF_013386595.1 Brevundimonas sp. P7753
GGGTGAGGCGGGGCTGTCGGCGTCGGGCGGGCTGGACGACGAGGCCATCACCGAGGCGGACGTGGCGGCGGGGCTCTATGACGGGGCGCGGGTCGAGCTGTGGCGCGTGGACTGGGCGCGGCCGGCGTTGGCGGTGCGTCTGTGGGCCGGGACGCTGGCGCGGATCAGGCGTGAGAATGGGGCTTTTGTCGCCGATCTGGACGGGCCGATGGCGGCCCTGGAGCGGGTCGTCGGGAGGACCTATGGCCGGAGTTGCGATGCGGTGCTGGGCGACGGGCGCTGTGGGTTGAGCGCGGCGGCGATTGGCGGGCGGAGCTGCGACAAGCGGTGGGCGACCTGTGCGGGCGTGTTCGGCAACGGCGTCAACTTCCAGGGCTTTCCAGATATTCCGGGCGACGACTTCCTGACGGCGAGGCCGGCGGGCGGCGGGCGCCATGACGGCGGGAGCCGGCGGTGAGGGGCGCGGATGATTTGCCGGCCGCCCCCACCCGTCTGA
>NZ_JACARP010000220.1:0-284 GCF_013386595.1 Brevundimonas sp. P7753
TTGTAACCATGCCGCCCAAGCTCTGGGACACGATTTTCTAGTCCTGATCCATGAAGGCCTGCTTCATGTACAATGCGCTCCTGAACGCCGCTGCCAAGCTGGCTCTCGTCAAGGAAGACCCCGTGTCGATTAGTCGTCGCGTTCTCACCTTGAGGTACTGTTGAGTTGTCGCGGTCGATAGTTAGGTTTTGGCGCATCAACCCTCCTAGGGCTTCGCTAGGACGAGTTTCATATTTTCCGCCAGGAGCGTTAATCTCAACAGGAACGTCTCCATCCCGAACTTG
>NZ_JACARP010000220.1:336-2336 GCF_013386595.1 Brevundimonas sp. P7753
TGTTGTTCACGGGATCGTTTTGGACATAGGCATAGACGTTGAGACCGTCGCCGTAGCCGATGGGGTCGGTCTGCAGGAAGCGCCCCAGGGTGGGAGCGTAGATGCGGGCCTTGTAGTGGTAGGCGTGGGCCTCGGGCAGCCACATCTGCCCGGTGTATTGGAAACGGCCGACGTTGCCGGAGCCCGGCCGCCCGTATTCGTCGTAGGTGTTGACCGCGACGGCGGCGCCCGCGCCGTCCGTGACCGCCACGATAGAGCCGCGCTCGTCCGCCAGCAGCCAGCGCCGGTCGTAACCCGCACCCTCATAGACTGCGATCGGTTCGTCCGGCCCGGCGCCGTGGACATAGCGCCTCAACACCCCGCCCGAGGCGTCGTACTCCCCGATCACCTGGGGGCCGTCGTACAGGAACCGGGTCGATCCCAGCTGGTGCAGCCGGTCCGCCGGGTCATAGGCCAGGGTCGTGGAGGCGCCGCCCGTCGTGGCGCTGACCAGCTGGTTCAGGGCGTTGTAGCCATAGGTTCCACCGGCCGCCGAGGTGATGTTCCAGCGCCCGTCATAGCCCACGACCGTTCCGCCCACGCTGGTCACCTGATTGCGGCCGTTGTTGACGTAGTCGGTCTGGCCGGCGGCCGGCGTGTCCTTATAGGCGGCGTTCGAGACCGAGCGGGTGACGATCTGGCTGGCCGGGTTGCGCGTGAAGCCCAGCGTCAGGTCATGCGCCGTCCCCGCCATATCGTGGCTCAGGCCGCTCAGGCGACCGGCGGCGTCATAGCTCCAGCCGGTAACCGCACCGTTGGCGCGGCCCTGGGCGGTGCGGCGGCCGAGATTGTCGTAGCTCCAGGAAGCCAGTTGCCAGTTGGTCGCGCCGTTCTCGCGGATCGCCGTCACGGCGCCGGCCAGATCATGGTCGTAGGCGACCCAGAAGCCGTCCGGCCAGTGCAGCGAGGTGCGGCGTCCCGCCAGGTCATAGCCGTAGCCGGTCGTCCCTAGCGGCCCCGTCGCTGACGTCATACGGCCCAAGGCGTCCCAGGTGGAGCTCAGGGTCTGAGCACCGGCGCTCGCCGTTAGCTGACGGCCGAGATTGTCATAGGTATAGCTGACAGAGCTGACGCTCGCCGGCGCGATCGTCTGCGTCTTGCGGTTCAGCGCGTCAAACACATAGCCGAACGTCTCGCCGCCGCGATTGCGATAGGCCGTGACATTGCCCGCCGCGTCATAGCCCCAGCTCTCATAGTCCGTGGTCGAGGAGCCGCCGCCCGAGGCGTTGGGATACCGCAGCCGCGAGACGCGGTCGTAGCCGTCATAGACGTAAGTCGACACATTGCCGTTCCCGTCCGTCCGCGTGGCCACCTTGCCGTTCGCGGTCCAGGTCTGGCTCTCGGTGATGGTGTGGCCCGAGCCGAAACCCAGGATCGCGCTGGTTGCGCGTCCGGCCAGATCATAGTTCGTGCGGGTGATGCGGTCCGGACCGAATGCACCGACCGGCATAGTGATGGTGCAGGCCGACGCCGGCAGAACAGAGAAGCTTCCTGGGTTCATCCGCTGTGCGGCGCAACTCAACCGTCCAGAGGCGTCATAGCTGTATTGCATCACCGTGGCGCCGGCAGTGCCGGGGGCGGAGGTTTCCAGCACTTTGCGGGCCTGGACGTCATAGGCCGTGGTCACAGCCTGCAGTGAGCTGAAGGCGCTGAAGGCGGCGATGCTCTGGGCTGTGGTCGTGCCCTGCGCCGCCACCGTGACCTGACCGTCGGCGTTGTAGGTCGTGCGGGTGGCGGGGAACAGGCGCACGCCCGGGCCATCGGGATCAGGTCCGATGACGCCCAAGGCCTGACGCATGGAATCATAGACGCTGAAGGTCGTGTCCGCCGCCCCTGGCAAGGGGCCGTCAACTGTCACCACATTGCCTGGCCCGTCATAAGTCATGCTGGTGGTGGCGCTGAGCGAGCCAGTTCCGTTACCCAAGGTGATAGAGATGGGACGCAGATTGCTGGCCACGCTG
>NZ_JACARP010000221.1:0-1696 GCF_013386595.1 Brevundimonas sp. P7753
GGCCAGGACGTCGCGGGTCGGATTGCCCGAGCGCGAGTAGTCGTATTTCCGCTTTTGGTCGAAGCCGGCGAAGGAATAGTTGGACGACAGATACAGCGGCGGCATGACCGCGCCGTGGGCCGTATCCGTATCGACGCCCGAGCGGGCGGCGATGGTGCGGGGATCGGCGGGACGGGCGGCGCGGCTCATTGGTCGATGTCTTTCAGGACGGAGGTCAGGATGTCGGCGACCAGAACGTCTTCCTTCAGGAAGGCGTCGTGGCCGTAGTGGGAGGGGTGCTGTTCGAAGCGCCAGAGGTTGGGCAGGCGTGCGGCCAGCTCCCTCATGTCGTCGATGGGGCACAGGCGGTCGGTGGTGAAGCCGACCAGGGTGACGGGGGCGGTGATGGCCTCGGGCTCGACGCGGTGGCGGTCGATGGAGTCCGACAGGGTCAGCCAGCGCGAGGGCGTGGTGCGGTCACGGTAGGCCCGGCCGCGCGCCTGCAGATAGTCGCAGACGGGATAGGCCTGACCCGCATGGCTGGGGGCCTCGGAATCGAAGCGCTCACCGAACTCGTCGGGGGTGCGATAGGTGGTCATGGCCAGTTCGCGGGCCAGACCGACCGCCTGATCCACGCGGCCAGTCTCCAGCCCCAGTTGCAGGATGCGGCGCTGGATGCCGCGCCAGGCGGTGGCCAGGGGGTGAGGGCGGTGGGCGGCGGACACCACCACCAGCTGCTCGGCCCAGTCGGGGAAGAGCTCGCCAAACGCCAGCGCGATCATGCCGCCGTAGGAGCAGCCGATGAAGGCCGCGACCTTGTCCACGCCCAGGTGGTCCAGCAGCAGGGCCAGCAGCCGCGCCTGATCCTGGGTGGTGATGGTCAGCGGCGGTTTGGCGTCCTTGGCGTCGGGACCGAAATCGGGGGCGAAATCAAAGGCCAGGACGCGGAAACGGGTCAGATCGATGGGGGCGCGCACGCCCACGGCGCCGGACCACCAGCCCAGGCCCTTGGTCTCGGTGCGGTGGACGTAACGGTCGGCGGAGATGCCGCCGGCCACGACGATCAGGGGGGCGCCGGCCTTGCCGTGCAGACGGCCCACGATCTGCTTCTGGTTCAGCGTCCCGCCGAAATCGAGCGGGAAGTCGTCGGGGATCGGCACGACGACGTCATGGGCCCCGTCGCGCGACAGCAGCTCGGACGGACGGCGTGCGGAAGCGGGCCGACAGGCGGGCTCTTCAGCAGGGTCGATGGGGTCGATCAGGGCCAGGGTCATGGGTCTCGGTCACTCAGCAAAACGGCTCGCCAAGGAACCCATGCAGTGACAGACCGTGGAGCGTCGCCTCGTCGATGCTCCACCCATCTCTCGCGGTCTTCAGGTCGCCCTGAAAACCCCGCAGGAGTTGGCACCGTTTCGGGCGGAACCCGATGGTTGCCCCGGCGTCAAAGGGCCTAATCCCTCAGCCGGTCTTGATGAGTGACCTTACGTTGCGGTTGCGAAGGGCGCCGGTCAAGCGAAATAATTCACCTCATTTTGGCGCTTGAGGGCCGCAAGGTGGTGAAATCGCGCTTTTGCGGCGCATCCGGGAAAAATTTGTTCTTCGAGGGGTTGACGCGGTGCGGGGTCCTGGAACACCTTGAGGCAAGATTTTCAACCGGACGCCGCCTGTGCTTGACCGCCTCGCCAGCATGATGACCACCCAGATCGCCGCTTCGGCG
>NZ_JACARP010000222.1:0-919 GCF_013386595.1 Brevundimonas sp. P7753
ACACCGACCCGACCGGGATGTGCATTGGTAGCTGGATGCGCGTTTGCCAAGCGGTCGCAAACAGGGCCGCTCCGGTAGTCTCAAGATTGACCGCCCAGGCTGGACGATTTGGAAATGCAATCGCTAGGGTCACTCCTGGCACCGCTCAGCGCGCCCAAGTCATTCAACAGCGAACTCAACAAGCAAACTTGGCTACGCATCCGGAGGGGTGGAACCGTCTGAATGCTGCGAAACAAGCAGTTCATTCGCCGGGAACCAATCGTGAGGGGGCGAGCATTCTCAATGAGAGCGCTTCGAAGTTATTCGAGCGTCACGCAGGGTTGGGGCAGACGGTTGCCGGGACGCGCGGAGCGCCTGGGTTTAGGGAGCGGATTACCGAGCCTGGTCGTGTCATTGGGCAGGTTGTTGACCGGGCTGGCAATGCACAGGCGACTGACTCTGCGATAGTTCACTACTCGAGAACGGGCTATCATATTGTCCCGTCAAATCCATCTGGAAATCCGATGTTCTTTCCTGTTCCATAGTATTTGTAGGTGGATGAAGTGATTGATGATGATGTAGTTGCTTTAAAGGCGGCATTTGTGAATGCCTCTTATGGCAAGATGAATGGCAATATTCTTAGATGTACTTCTGTCATCGATAATAATGTAATAATTATGCAATTTGTTATGCGTCGCGGGTTTTCTGAAGATGACGTTGATGATGCCTACGACATATTGGGTGATGTTTTGGGCCTGTCCGATGGTTTTACGGGCAGGGCTGAAATCGTTGACGTAGATGGCGCAGATGAACTTCTTCGGGTTGATCCGCTTCAGGTGATACTTTTTCGTGTTTCAGACCGGCAGTTGTGAAACTCATGAAAGGAGCGGGTCCCACCTTCGCTTGAGCGAGCGGTCAGTCGATTAAGAGGGCAAGATAA